>JAHEDC010000519.1 GCA_024641425.1 Verrucomicrobiales bacterium
CGCGATTTCGGGAAACCGATGTGTGATCGGGGCCACAGGTGACGATACGGGAGCCCACGATTCCGGAAGCGCCTATATCTATGACCTAACGAGCCCAGCCCCCGGGATGCCCGTGGCTACTCTCCGAAACCCCGTGCCGTCTCAAGGCGCCTCCTACGGTTGCTCCGTCGCGATCTTTGGAAACCTCGTCGTCGTCGGAGCCTGTTTCGATGACGCGGGAGCGCTGGACGCAGGAAGCTCCTACGTCTACGACCTGTCCGGCCCTACGCCGACGTTCCCCATTCTCACCCTGCACAATCCCAGGCCGTCCGAAGATGCTTACTTTGGGTATTCCGTAGCCATCTCCAGTGAAAGGGTGATTGTCGGGGCTCTTCTTGACGATACGGCGGCCGAGGAAGGCGGCACCGTGTATGTCTACGAGCTCGCCAGCGCGACACCCGCTTTGCCTGTCGCCACCCTGAACTGTCCGGAACCCATGCGGGACGACGGTTTTGGTATCTCGGTGGCAATCGATGGCCCGCGGATCATCGTCGGAGCCCATCTCGACGATCCCGGCGAGTATGATGCCGGGAGTGCCTACGTCTATGATCTGGACGGCCCCACTCCACTGATTCCCATCGCCACTCTCAATAACCCCACACCCGAGTACAGCGATCGCTTCGGTCAGTCGGTGGCAATCTCCGGCACTAGAGTCGCGGTGGGGTGTTATGGTGACGACACCGGTATGACAGATGTCGGAAGAGCATACGTTTACGAGATTTCAGGGACCAAGCCCGAAATGACCGGAGCCACACTCAAGAATCCTGCCCCGGATATCTATGATCGTTTCGGCTGGTCCGTGGCCATCTCGGGCTCATTGGTCGCGATCGGAACCCAAAGCAACAACACCGTCAAACTGGTTGAAGGTGCCGTCTACATTTTCGCCCCCGATCCCGACGACCTGGACGCCGACGGGCTGCCTGATGCCTGGGAATTGACCTACTGGCCGGTAAGGAAGATCACGCACCCCTCGACGACGACGACCACGACGGGTATTGCGAGCTCCTCGAGCTTGCACTCGGGTTGAATCCCACGGTTTCCGACCCCGGCGGGCTGCCGGAGGTCTTCGAGGAGGACGGCTACCTGACCGTCACCCTCGCGAAAGTCGCCGGAGTCGCCTACGAGGTGCAAACGGCGGGGACACTGGAAGCCGGGAAGGCGGATTCCTTCTCCGCCGCCTCCACGACCGTGCTCGTCGACGATCCGGCGACGCTCACCGTCCGCGGCAATGTTCCCGTCGGCACCCCGCCCGGCCGTTACCTCCGCGTGAAGGTCACGGTGGCCCCGTGATTGTCGGGCGGCAGATGTTCTTCCCGTGGCGCGGCCATCCCTGCCCGCTTGTAGTGGGGGCATCTCTGCCCCCACGGTTCGCGGAAGGCGGGCGGAGGGCAACTCCGCACCACGGACACGGGTTACAAACCCGTGCTACGGGGCGGGCACGCCGTACACCGCCGCTTCCTCGGCAACCATAGCGCTTTCCTCCTCCCTGCCCGAGATCCGCGACGCGAGCTCTTCGGCGAGGCTTTCCCGCAACGCCACGGGGCGCACCCGGCATTCCCAGACGACGACGACATTCCACCCGAGGGCCTCCAGCGCGGCGAGGTTGCGGGCGTCGCGCTCGCGGTTCTTCCGGATTTTCTCACGCCACCAGGCGACGCGGGTCTTGGGGAGGCGGAAGTGCTTGCAGCCCTCGTGCCCGTGCCAGAAGCAGCCGTGGACGAGGACGAGGGCGCGGTGCTTCGGCAGGACGATGTCGGGCTTGCCGGGGAGGCGGCGGTTCTTCGGCCCGTTCACGGTGAAGCGGTAGCCGAGCCCGTGCAGGAGCGAGCGCACGGTCATTTCCGGCTTCGTGTTCTTCCCACGAATCCGCGACATGACCCAACTGCGCTTCTCGGGCGTCCAGATGTCGACCATGGCGCAGCATGGCATCATCGGGCGGCGGGAAAAAGGGGATTTGCGATGTCAGCGGGAGGCCTGAGAATGCCGGGTGAACGAACGCCTTGAAAAAATCCCCCGCGAACGGGAAGAATCCCTCTGTCCCTGCAAGAGCCGCTTGTCCTACGCGGACTGCTGCCTGCCTTTCCACCAGGGAAAGGCGAAGCCCGAGACGGCGGAGCAACTGATGCGCTCGCGCTATAGCGCCTACTTTTTCCGCCTCACCGACTACCTCGTGGAGACGACGCATCCGGAGACGCGGGAGCCGGATCTGAAGGCGGAACTGGAGCGCGAGATTTTCCGGATCAACTGGCATTTCCTGACCATCCTCGGCACATCGAAGGGCGGGCCGGGAGACAAGACGGGGAAGGTCGAGTTCGAGGCGGAATACTTCTACGGGGACGAGCCGCGGAAACTCCACGAGCGCTCGCGCTTCAAGCGCCACAAGGGGGCGTGGAAGTATCTCGATGCGAGGGGGTGATTGGTTGTTGGTTACTCGTTATTGGTTAATGGGCTCCGCGCGTCGATCACCGTCACGCCTTCGGGGAAGCGGAGGCGGTTGAGATCGATGATGGTGCCGTCGCAGACGAGGGTGAGGTCGATCCGTGCGCGATATTGGAAACCGACGCGGTCTTCCGCTTTCAGGAGCGGCACCCAGGTCTTCTTCTCGCCGTCGATCTTCTGGATGACGTATTCCGGCAGCGTGCCGTCGGGCAGGTAGGCGCTCTCGGGCCACTGGAAGCCGGTGTGGAAGGTCTTCTCGCCGTCGAGGGCGACGGTGGAGGGCGGGCCCTGGATGACGACGGAGGCCTTGGTCCGGTCCTGAACCACCGTGGCTTCCTTCTCCGGGGAAACCAGCGTGAGCTTCGCGCCGGGTTTGAGCATCTTCGCGAAGACGGGCCAGTATTTCTCGAAATCCTCGCGAGTCCCGAAGGGGATACTGTGCGAATCCTCCTGGCTACCCGTCGCCCATTCCGTGGTGCGGGCGCTTTCGCGGAGCGGTTCGAGTTCCACCGGCCAATTCTCCGGCCAATCGCCACGCTCGTGCGGGATGACGAGGGCGGAGGCGGTCAGGACGGTCAGGGCGAGGAGGAAAACGGCGGCTTTCATAAGGGGTGGACGCGCGGAGGAATGAATTCTTGGAAGAATAATTCGATTGAATAATTCGCGCGATTTTATCACATTGAACCGAGACCATATCGGGACCAACGATTGGCGGGTTCGGGAGACGCGGTTGCCGGGCGCCTCGGAATTCGATGACCTTCGGTCACGGGTGGTGGCAATCGTCACTTCATATCCAGTAACGCCACGACACGTCGGCGTGCAAAACTTGATTCTCTTCCCCGGAAGACACCCCATATGTCCCAGTCTCGTCGTTTCGTCGTCGTACGCCGCGCGCTTTTCGCCGGATTCGTCTGCCTCCCCCTCACTTTGTCCGCCCTGGATCGCACCTGGATCGGCGGGAATGTTGACTGGATCGACAACGGCTCGACGGCCAACTGGAGTCCGGCCGATGAGCCGGACACCGACGACACCGCCATCTTCAACACCGCGAATTCGGTCAACCTCGGCTCGGACAATGCGATTCTCGCCCTGACTCTCTCGGGAGGCATCGACCTGTTTACGGGCAAGTTCAGCCTGGCCGTGGACGGACTGGTGCAACTATCAGGAGCGGGAACGAACCTCTTCATCGAAGACTCCGGCAACGTCAACGCCGACAACCTCACCATCAATTCCGGCGGCACCGTCGAGCTGACAGGGGGGCTCCTGACCCTCAACGAGGAGAGCGGCACCTCGCTGCTCGACCTCAACACGGGCGGCACCTTGTCGGGCCACGGCACCGTCGCCTTCTCCGATACGCCCGTCCTCGCGACCACGCTGCTCAGCAACGACGGCACCCTCACCGCCCTCTCGCGGGGTCTTACGATTCTCTCGCCTCCTCCAGCGGGTACGCTCGTCATCCGCAATTCGGGTGTCGTCGGTATCGGTTCCCGCGTCGATCTCGACGGAACGGGGACGGCCGGCGTAGTCAACGTCAATCGGAATCAAACACTCGACATCAACTTCCCCCTCTCGGACAACTTCGCGGGCACGCTCAATCTTTTCCAAACCGCTACCTTCGATCTGTCCAATGCATGGACTCTCGACGGCGGCACAATCACCGTGGACAACGGATTCATCGATAACCTCTTTCCGATTCCCGATATCCCGGCCGGCGTGTCGACCATCGCCGGCGGTGCGCTCACCCAGTCCGGCGGCACGGTTCAGGTGGTCGATGCCGACGGCACGCTCCAGTTCAGTGCACCCTTCACCCTGAACGGAGGCAACCTGGTCAACAACGGCCTCGTGATCTTCAACGCTAACGCAACGCTTGCGGCCGCAGCCAATTTCATCATGCC
>JAHEDC010000078.1:0-3561 GCA_024641425.1 Verrucomicrobiales bacterium
GAGCGCACCGTTCCCGCCGCAAATGAGCCAGAAGCCCACGGGAGTAAGGTCCGCACCCTGCCCCGGCGGCAGATAGTAGGCCACCTGCTTCCCCTCCGCCGTGGCGAACTCGAGACGCACGCCGTTCCGCTTCTCCCATTCGAGAAGATCGCGTTCGCCATACTTTCGGGGAAAATAGATCATCCCGTCCTGCAGGAAATAGAGCATCCCTCCGCACACGACGAGGACGGCAAGGGCGATCTTGAAAAGCAAGAGAATCAAGCGTTTGAGCATGGATTGAGAGTTGTGGGGAAGCGTCGAGGGAACGTTCCGCGAGGGGAAGCTAAATCCATTTCCCGCGCCTGTCGCCCTCTCCCGCTCCGCGGGAATCGAGACCCGGCGCCGTCTCGGAAATCCGCTGGAATTCCCTCAGTTATCGGTTAGTATGAGCGGTTTGCTTCGGCGAGTGCATCGAGTTCCCCCGCAATTTCAGTCTCTACATGGCATCGAACAGTCTCATTAATCGGCACTGGGTCTACGTCGCCCGCCACTTCCTCATCGATTTCGTTGCCGTTTTCGCCGGTATCCTCGGTGGCACCTTGATTCGGTTCTCGTCGCTGGCAGCGACGATGGAGGTCTTCGCCTCCTACCTTCCGGTCGTCGTCGTTGCCTGTTTTACGCTTCCCTGTTGCGCCTACATTCTCGGACTATACGCGCCGCTCAGGATGGAACATGCCTTCGCGAACCGATTCGGTCGCCTCACCGCCAGCCTCCTCCTCACCTTCCTCGCCACCATCGCCGTCGGCTACATCGACTGGTCCGCCCGAATCGGGCGCGGGGTCATGGTCAACACGGCCTTCGTTCTCGGCGCGATCGCCTTCCTTCACCACCTTTTCATCTACCTCGTCGGGAAAAAATACCGCGAATCCGTTGCCTTCATCGTGAACAGCGAATTCGATGAGCGGGAAGCCCGCGTCTTCGCATCCTTCGGTCGCCGCCACCTCCGCTTCAGCGGCATCATCGTGGGGGACAACTACCGACCGACCCCCGACCTCCACGTGCTGGGCACGATGAACGAGGTGGAAGCGATCGTGCGGGACAATGGCATCCAAAGGGTCCTTTGCACTTCGATGGGCATGAACAATCCTGAAATGCGGCGCGCATTCTGCCAACTCCGCTACTCCGGAACCCATGTGGTTTCCCTCATCGGTCTCTGCGAGGAGATCTACCAGTTCGTGCCCCTCGAACTCGTAACGCCCCAATGGCTCCTGCTCGCGAGCGAGTCCCCCCAGATGCTCTACATCAAGAAGGTGAAGCGGGCCTTTGACATCTGCTGTTCCCTCGCGGGCCTCGTCTTCCTGGGCCCGATCATGCTGGCCGGAATGCTGGCCGTGAAACTCAGTTCCCCCGGCCCCGTCTTCTACAGGCAAATCCGGACGGGACGTTTCGGCAGGACTTTCTCCCTCTTCAAGCTACGCTCCATGGGTGTCGATGCTGAAAAGAATGGTGCCCAATGGTCCGCCGCCGGCACCGACCCCCGAGCCACACGCGTCGGTCGTATCCTCAGGAAATACCGGATCGACGAAATCCCCCAGCTGCTCAACGTCCTCCGTGGCGAAATGTCCTTTGTCGGGCCCCGGCCCGAGCGTCCCGAGTTTATCGAGGAGTTGGCGAGGGAAATCCCCTACTTCCAGGAACGGCTCCTTGTCCAGCCCGGACTCACCGGATGGGCCCAGGTCAATTTTCCCTACGGGGCAAGCCTCGACGACGCCCGCCGGAAGCTCGAGTATGATCTCTACTACATGAAGCATATGGGCCTCTTCCTTGATGTGTTCATCCTCCTCGACACCATCAGCATCGTGGTTCGGGGCGGTATTGGCCAGAATCAAAGGGCGGAGCATCCCGTTTCCAAGGCCATCCTCGAACATTTCCAGGATCACTTTGAAAAGTCGATGGAAAGAACCACCGAGGTTCCCCTCGCCGCCGGCGCCCGCCGCAATCTCCCCTAGCATCATGGGCCGCGACCCGCGCAGTCCGGAGCGCCTCCGGCACCACTTCGAGGTCGAGCGGGAACTCGCGACCCGCCTTCGCCAGTCCTCCCGAGAGGAACGCGCCACTCTTTTCGGCTCCCTCTATCAGGAATTGTTTGATCGCGTTCCAGACCATCCGCGCCTCGTCCGCCGCGAATCGCCCGACGACAGCCGCCGCAGCGTCGAGGCCCGCATGGCCATTCTCCGCGCCCATCTGGGGCCCGACTCCGTTCTCCTGGAATTCGCTCCCGGAGATTGCCGCCTGGCCTTCGAGGCCTGTCGGCACGTCCGCAAGGTAATCGGGGTGGATATCTCCGACCAGAGTGGCGAGAAAGCGAACGTTCCCGAAAACTTCGAACTCGTCGTCTATGACGGGTACCAACTCGATGTGCCCGCCGCTTCCGTGGACGTCGCGTTCAGCTACCAGTTCCTCGAACACCTCCACCCCGAGGACGTGCGGCCTCATCTGGAGATGGCCCATCGCGTTCTGAAATCCGGCGGAGCCTACATCTTTGACACGCCCCACGCCTTTTCCGGCCCCCACGACATTTCCCGCTATTTCTCGCGCACCCCGGTCGGCTTCCACTTCAAGGAATGGACCTACCGCGAAATGATGGCCGAGCTGAAGGCGGCGGGATTCTCCCGGTGCTACACCTTCCGATCCCGGAAAGCCCGCATCTCCGGCGCCTTCAACGCCCTCACCCTCACCGCCGAAAGCGCGGTTGGTTTCCTTCCCCACGCGCTCAAGCAAAAGCTCAGCCAGAGACTCTTCCTCGGGGTCACGATGATCGCGTTCAAATAGAACTCCGCTGCTCGGGGTTTTTCACTGGCCCGCGACAGCCCGCATCCAGAGCCTGATCGAGGTCGCCTTCCCAGGGACCGCCGCCGCGGTCGCCACGTTCCGCCGGGGAAGCACAGCGGGCGGAGAAGCCGTAATGGATCCCGTCAACATTGCCTTGCCCCGGCAATCGTTTTGGGGCACTTTCGGGCTTCGGGACAATTTGAATGAACAAAAACGCAGTCGGACTGAAACTCGGCGATTACGAGGTACTTGAAGACCCCAACGGGGGGCCTTTGAAACTCGGGGAGGGCGCATTCGGCAAAACCTTCCTTGCCCGACAAATCTACCTCGACAAGCGCGTGGCCCTCAAGGTCATTCACGACCACCTCCTCCACGACGAGGGCACCCGGGCTCGATTCCTCGAAGAGGCCCGGAAACAGGCACGCCTCGATCACCCGAATATCGCGAAGATCGACTACCTCGGAAAGGCGAGGGACGGGAATGACGAGATCGTTTACTGCGCCGTTGAGTTCTGCGAAAGCGGGAGCCTGCAGGATTTGATGACCCGCTTCGGAGCGATTTCTCCCGGCAACGCCCTGCTATTGGTGCGCCAGGCCGCACGGGGACTGAGCCACGCGCATGACAAGGGGCTCGTGCACCGCGATATCAAGCCGTCCAACCTCCTCATCTCGGGCAACCTCAACCAGTCTCCCAGCCTCAAGATCATCGATTTCGGAATCGTCAAATCTCTCGAGGAAGAGGACCAAAGCA
>JAHEDC010000078.1:3571-16624 GCA_024641425.1 Verrucomicrobiales bacterium
TTCTGCAGCCCGGAACAGGCCCGAAAGGAACCCGTTGATGCCCGCAGCGATATTTTCTCGCTGGGGATGACCATGTGGTTCCTCATCAATGACGGGTCCCCTCTCACGGGCTCTTCCGCCCAGATCCTGGATGAGCGCTGCCGTTCTGTCGGATACGAGGATCTCCTTCCGAAGGGGCTCCCGGCGTCCATCCAGAAGCTGCTCTCCCGATGTCTCGCCGTCAATCCGAACGACCGCTTTCGCGACTGCCACGAATTGGAGGCAGCGGCCCAAGCCTGTATCGAGGAACTCCTGATTGTCTGGGAAACCCCGATGGCAAGGGAGTCCGAAATGGAAGGCGGGGGCGGGAGCAAGCCAAGCATGGCGGAACATTATTCCTGGCAGAAAGAATGGAAAACCTCCATTGGCGAGGCCTATCTGGGCACCGAGATCTCCTCGGGCCGCCGGGTCAAAGTGACCCTGTTCGACCGGTTCGCGACGGGAGCGGGCCAGTTCATCAAGGCGGCAAAACTTCTCGAGCAGATCCGGCACCCGAATATCGCGAAATACTTCAGTGTCCGTGAATTCCGGGAGGGATGGCTCGTAGCGCGGGAGTGGGTTTCGGGCCTCGACCTCATGGCCTTCCTCCAGCAGACCGGTCCTGTGAAGGTGAAACACGCCTCCGGTATCCTCCGGCAAATTGCGGCCGCACTCGATTTCGCGGCGGAGAACCACCCCGCAGGCCTCCACGACCATCCGAGTTCCGTGATTCTTGAAATCAGCGGGGACTGTGATGACCACACTCCCGAGGCCCTTCAGTCCGCCGTGGAATCGGGTTCCGTCCGTGCGAAACTGCTCCCCGTCCTCGCCGAGGCCGCAGTCCTGAGCACCAACTCCGGCACCCAGGCGCCCAGTGCGATCAATACCATCATCGAAACCGCATCCACGACATCGTCGGGGCACGCGAGCGCCTTTTCCCCTCTCAAATCCTTCTCCAAGCTCGTCTACTGGATCGTGGGGGGAAGACAGGTCCCGTCCGTCCGCTTCGAAGCGGTTCCAGGCCTTGAGGAAGGGAGTAATCGCATCATTCGCGATGTTCTCTCCGACAAGATCAGCGGGGTCAAATGTTCCGAAATCTGCGAGCAACTCCTTTCCATCGAAGGGGTAGGCAGTTCCCTTGCCGAGTGGATCGACCAGATCAAGGAGAATCTGACCCAAGGCTTCAGCGAGCTTCAGGACATCGAAGGACAAATGCTCGAATGCGAGCAATCGCTCCATCGCCTGAAGCAGGAAGTGGACGGGCCCGATCTCCTGCCCCCGGACCACGTCCAGAGTATCGTCAGCGGACTGGACGAGACCATCGCGCACTGCATCCGCCGCGCCTCCGGTTTCAATAGCCTCGCCGACGAGGCGACCACGACCGCCGAGACATATTCCGCGGGCGCGCTGGTTGAAAAGGCAGGGGAAATGCGCTCCGCCGTTTCCGCGATCGAGGAGACGGCCGACAAATTGCGCGTCTCCGCGGGAGAAATCGCGGGTTCGTTCGCCCGTTCCAATGCGCGCAAGGTTTCGGAGCGGGCGCGGGCTTTGGCGAATCGGGCGCGCGAAATCGGAAAGAAGGCCGTTCCGATTCGGCGGAGGGCCGAAGGGAGCCCGAGTTTCCAGGCCGCTTCGGAGGCGAGAAAAGCGACAAGCGACTTGCTCGACGAACTCTATATCGCCAAAGACGAACTCACCGAGCTTACGAACACCCTCGCCCAGGCCGAACGGGATCTGGAGACGCGGGCCGCCATCGGTTCCTCGGCGGGAACCGGTTCCGGAACCAGCTCTCCGTCAGCCTATCAATCCCTCGCCCTCGCTGACAGCGCCATTGCGCAGGCCACGGAGCAGGTCAACAAGGTGCGCGACCTCCTTGCCGCTCACCTTGCCACCCACCTCAGCGAGAACACGGCAGCCGCCTCAACCCGGGGCGCCCAGACACGCGCGCTCGTCGAGGATCTTCACACCAAGGCTCTCGCAGTTGCATCCGATGCGGTAAAGGCACGGGTCAAAGGCGACCCGGACGCCGCCGAGGCGGCCCAGCGCGAACTCGCGGTTCTTACCCCCCGCCTCCGGGAAGCCGAGAACGCTCACGAGGAGCTGAAGGACATTCTGGCCGCCGGCCTCAATGCGGCGGGCGCCGTCGCCAATCTCCCCGAGAACGCCACCTCCCCCCTCCATAAAGCCGAAGGCGATTTGCAACAGGCGGGCGAATGGCTCGAAGCGATTCGGGCCGCCCTCTCGAAAGCGGCGGTCGATGCGGAATCCGCGAGAGTCTCCGGACGCCTCCAAAGAAGCGCCCAGGACGCCGAACACGCCATCGGCAAGGCGGACACCCGCGTTTCCGACGCCCTGCGCGAGGCCGAGGGCATTCTTGGCGATCTCAGGAAAGCGCTCAAACAACGGGACGCCACGGCTCTCGCGATGCATCGGGAGAAATCACGGATCCTCGGCGACCAGATTCCGGAAATCGCCGCGACGGTCGACGCCGCGACCGGCGGCTATGACTCGGCGAGGCGCGCCTGCGAGAAGGAAAACTTCTTGGCCGGTCTTGGGATTCTGAAATCCGCCGAGCAGCGCAACGATTCGCTCCGCAAGCGCCTGACCGAGCTCCGCGCGCTCCAGAAAGCCCTCGCGGCCCAGGCTGCGGCCGAATTCGGTTCCCAGCGCCAGGGTATCCCCGGCTGGATGAAGATCGCGGCTCTTCTTCTGCTCCTCGGGGGCGCGGGCACCGGGGCCGCGATCTATTTCAAAGACAAGGCTTCCAAGGTGGTCAAGCCGCCCGAAACCGAGGATCCCCTGACCCCCATTCCTAATCCAGGCCCGGACGTGCCAACTCCCCTTTCGGAGTATGTGACCCTCGACGTCAGGCAGCGCAATTTTCCCTCCAATGCGAAGTTGACGCTCAAACCGAAGGGCTCCTCGAAAGCCACCGAAATCAGCGGGGAGGTAAAGCAGGGTGGCGTCTCGTTCAAGGCGCCGCGCCAGGCTTTGGCGGACGGAGGCACGCTTTCCCTCGCGGCATCCGGTTACGAACCCCTGACCGATATTGCCTTCGTCCTCTCAGAAAATCCGACGGTTCCGCTCAATGTCACTCTACAACGCCTCACCGCCAATGTCCGCCTTTCAGGCTCGGACGGGAAGGCACTCGACGAGCGCGCGTCCGCTTATTATGCCTATTTCTACAGCGAGATCGTCTTCTCGTGGCAGGAACCCCTCCCGGACGAGGACAGCGTTCCCCCTGAGGCGGACAAGATCGTCGATATCGCGACGGTTCTGAAATCCGGAGCCGAGCTCCCCACCGGAAGATACGAGGCAAAATTGCGCCGCGCCCGGACGGCCCCACCGATCATCAGCGAGATCGAGACCGGGAGTTTCAACCGCCTCAAGGAAGCCAAGCCCTCGTGGAGGAACGAGGAGGTGGGGTTTTCCGTCGAAGATCTTCCCATCAATGGAACGGTCGCCGCCACTCGCTCCACGAATTCCGGGCCCCAGGCCTTCAACCTTCCCGCCCCCCCTCCTCCTCTGCTTCTGGGGTATTCCTCGATCGAGGATAACGTGATGGGAGGCATCGCCCTCATCCCCGCGAACATCGTGCTCCGTTTTCCCCGTCTCGAAATCCTCGTTCTCGCTCCTGGTAACGACTGGAGCAAGGCAAACGCGTACGAGGAGAATATCGGGGCCACCCTCCAGACTGTCTTCGTAAACCTTCAGGAGACCGCCAAGGCGACGCCCCGCCCCAAGGCCGGGGATGATTCAAACCTCATCGAAGAGCATCTGGGGCAACTGGCCACTGCCCTCGGAACCGCCACCTCCGCCCGCAAGGACGTGCCAACCTCCCTGGATCAATTGCAAACCCTCGTCCAACTCCTCGAGGCCTTCTACCGCACCTATGCCGTCGGTGAGATTGTGGCGGGAGGCGCCGAAAAGGTGGGCCCCGGTATGACCTCCGCCTTCTTCAAGGATTCCCTCGACAAGGCACGGGCGAGTGTCGAGGCAAACAAGAGGGTTCTCGACACGAATCAATGGCCGGCGGAATCCGGCTCCGTTCTTTTCGCCGACCATCCGTTCGCGGAGATATACAGCGGATCGGTCGTCAACCGTGAGGGATGGGCCGATGGTTTGGATACCCCTGAGAAACAGAAGCAATTCGTTGCCCTCCTCCCCGTTTATCTTGCCGAAGCCATCATCCTCAATGGCGTGGAATCGATCCGCGCCGCCCGTTCCACGCCCGCGAGTCTGAGCGACGGGTCCCTCGATTTCCGGAGCGTTCTCGCTCCCAGTGACAAGGATGAGCTGAACGCCTTCTCGTCGCCGGTGCAAGCGGCCATTCTCCAGAGTCACAAAGGATATTTCCGGGAGTATCCGATGCTTCCGGAATCGCTTGATGCAAAGGGCGGAATGAAGTTCGCCGTCCCTTACGCCACCCAAGGACAGCAGGATTCCTTTTCCATCATCCTCCAGGGCTTCACGATTTCCCAGAGCCGGGGTGACTGGTCCCTCGTCAAGGAGATTCCCAGTCGTCCGGATTCCTATTCGCCCCTCAAGTCTCCGGAGGACTACTTCAAGGACAAGTAAGCTCCGCGGGCATAGGAAGGGCTACCGGACGGCACGCACCCTCTCGATCCTAAATCCCTTCTTCCGGAGTTCTTCCAGCAGGTTTTGCTTTCTCACGACGAGGTGATTGACGCCGACCACGACCATACTCGTCGTTTCCGATTGCATCGCCATCCGGTCAATGTATTCGACCCATTGGAGATTCCGATGTCCGAGCAAGGCGCTCTCGCGCTCCCGATTTCCCTCGTAAGCCGCCTCACATACCCTGGTCATCCTCTCGACGTCCCCTGCCTTCCACGCGCCGCGGAGAGCGCGCAGATCCCGTTCGAGGGTGGGCACCGCCGCGACGGATTCCATGAGCAGCTTAGCTTCCTCACCAAGGGAAAGCTCGGCGAGCGCCTCAATCTGTTGACGCGCGGATTCCAGACTCCGCGTGATCTTCCCGTTTTTCCGAGCCAGTGCCGCGAGGTAGGCGTCCACTCCGTATTTTCCTTCCAGGCCGACGCTGGTGAAGAGGAAGTTCTGGAAATCAAGGCTCGCCCTCCAGGGGCGGAGATTCGAGTAATCCCGCGGGCTTCCCCCCAATTGCAGGAGCGCGCTCCGGAACTTTCGGGCATCCTCGGGGTGGAGTGTTGTCCAGAGGGAACTTCCTCGTTTGAGCTTTCCATGCGTCTCCAGACGACGGGCGTTCTCCGGAAGGCTCCACTCCGCGGGCTGGACTTCGAAGTAAATGGTCCCGCTGGCCCGGAAGGCTTCCAGGAGGGGCGCTGGGAGCGGGTAGTCGGAAGGAGCCAGAAAATGGAGCGCGCCCGCGAGGTAGATGGTGCGTCCCGCCCGCTCCGCACGCCAGACGAAACCGTCCCCTCCGCCTTCCCCCGCAAGGACGGCCGAGGAGGCAAACACCTTTACGCTCAGGGCGATCACTAACAACGGCAATAGCCGACCCTGCTGGGAATCGCTCAATAATCTCGAAGGCACCCCTTTTCCTACAACCGCTGATCCGCGAAAGCAAGCCTCCGGAGTTCCCGCCTTCTTCGCTCTCGTGATCCGGCGCTTCGCGGTTCCCACGCCCCCCTCTTCTTCAGCGTCACCCCCTCCCGGATCGCGGAGATCCTCTCGAAATCGTGCGCCATTCCCCGCGGTTCCGCACCCTCGTTTTGCCATATTTATTTATTGACTCGCCCCCTCGATCCCAATAATCTCAAGTTTAATTCGGTAATTAGAAGGCAACTCTATACTATTAATGAAAGCGAAACATCTTGGAAAATTCGGCGGCTTCTGTGGACTCTCCCTTTTCGTCACTGGGGCGCAGCACTCCGAGGGCGCGATCATCATGACGGATTACGCTCCGATTGGAGGTTCGGCCACCGCGGTCGGAACGGGAATCACGATCCCCTCCTCCGCAACCGCCGTTAGACCTTCCAACATCGGTGCCATTACCCTCGCGGGTAATTCGACGGCTGCGGGTGTGAGCCAAGTAGGTGGCGGTTCCGTCCAAACCCAATCGAGCCCGCAGAACGTGCAATCAGGCAACGCCACTTCGCAGCAAACCGCTGCCACCACTTCCACAGGGGGATCCTCCGGCGAAAGCGGGGGAGCCACCTCCGGCGGTTCAGGCAGACCGTCAAGCGGCGGGAATCGTCGCTCCAGCGGTGGGAGCAGCGCGAGCCCTTCGTCTACTTCCGGTGTGTCGGCAAAATCAAGCTTTGATTCCAAGAATCCCCTGCCTGAAATCGTGGTCGAACCGGAATCGTTCTGGAAACTCAACGCCAACGTCGGCTGGCAGAGCGAATACTATTTCCGGGGATTGAACGTGCTCGACCGGATTTCCCCCACCGAGTCCGACGACGGCGTCGTTTCCGGAAAAATCGACTTCGGTTATGTTTTCAGGGACGGCAGTGAGATCGACTTCGGGATCGGCTACGTCGAGTCCGTGGACCAGCTCCTTCCCCGGGGCGCCGCCAAGAATCTCCCCCCCAATCCGGGCGCCACGCGCTTCAATGAGGATTTCTTCGTTCCTTCGCTGGAGCGCTATACCGAAACCAACCTTCTCTCCAGCTACAAGCGGACTTTGATCCCCGACCAGTTGAACGCCCAGATCGGCGTCAACTATTACAAGTTCTCCGACGGGCGCTTCTGGGAGCCCGAAGGCAAAGGCGGCCCCGTTCCGGACACCACCGAGATCATGGCCGGTCTCTCCTATGTTGGGATGGCTCAGTATGTGATTCCGACCTTCACCTATGTGAAGGACGTTGACGCCTTCGATGGTTCGTTCTTCAGCCTCCGCACCGATTTTCCCAGCTTTACTCTCCTTCAGAACGCAGGATTCGGAGGCGTCACTCTCTCTCCCTTTGCCGCCGTCTCCTACGATTACGGATACAACGCGCCAGGCGACGGGTGGAACAATGTCGATCTTGGCGTGAACGCATCCATCCCGATCGGAAATTCCGGCGTGGCCTTGAACCTGACTGGAAATTACGTGTTCGACCTCAGCGACGGAGTGCGCTCCGACGAGGGCTTCTGGGGCGGCGTCTCCATCTCCGCTTACCTCGACTCGCGCTCCTTCGCCAACGACCATCTCGCGATGGACCCCAAATCGGTCGTCTTCGCGGCCCCCGAGAACGACCAGAAATGGCGCTTATCTGTTGGAGCGGGCCTCAAGGGCGTGAGCGCGGACTTCGGCTCGGCCCACGTCGATCCTTACGATGCCCTCAGTCTCATCCACAAGAAGAAGGGCGCGGGCGATCTTGGCTTCGCCAATGGTCGGGACGCCCATTACAAAGACGGGAGTGTCTTTGGTGCGCCTCCCACCCGCTACGATGACGGCACCGCCGACTTCCGCATCACCAGCAATGATCAGATTCTAGGAAAGCAAAATTTCGATGCCAATGGAGAACTGATTGGCGGTGACCGTCAATTGGTTTTCTCTTCTGATCGTTATTCGTATGATTCCACCGAACGCACCTTGAACACCGGAAGCAGCGACCACGATGACGTTATCTACCCCTATGTTCGCCTAATGCGTGAACTTGACCTCCCTCCGCTGGCGAATCTTCCTTTCGCCATCGAAGCAGGATTCGAATATTCCTTTAGCCGTTCCGAATTCGACACGGGCACGCGCCTGGCCGCCGTCTCAAGCGCCTACGAGACCGCTGAGATGTATAATTTCATCTACGACGTGGATGAGCTCTTCACCTTGGATGCATTCAGTGGACCAATCGATACCAACGCCGCTCGCGATTTCATCGCCGATGTCATCGTTGATCCGGCCACCTTCGCCGCGTTCTACGGCGAAGGTTTCTCGGGCTCTAGCCCGCAGAGAGCCGACAGTGCAACCCGCACTGAAATTGCGAAAGTCGCCCTTTTCGCCCACTCGGATCTTCAGGTTGACTCGCATGAATTCGCGATTCCCATTGGAATTCGGTTGGATCTGAACGAGCGCGTGCATGTCGGCCTTGAAGTCGCGCCCACACTGACCCTGTTTGATTCCAATCTCAACACGACGATCTATGCGCAACAGCTCGACAACTTGAGCGGAGGGAGGGTGATTCGCAATAATACTAGCTTCCAGAGAAGGACGACCACACTGTCGGGCGAAGAGTTCCAACAGGGGACAATGGGGCAGAACGCTGGTTCCGCCTCAGGGGCGGCTGGTGCTGTTGCGCCGATGGCTGCTCAGCAAGTTGCCGGTGGCCAGGCACTCTCAGGCGGACGCGCGGGAGGCCGCATCCTCGCGCCCGTCCTGCCGGGCAGAACCATCGATACCTATCAGGTCTCCCACGACCAACAGGATTGGCAGTGGGGCGTGGCGACACAGGCCAGCATCCTCATCGATCTCGATAGCGAGGACACGTGGTTCCTTGAAATGTGGGCACGTTACAATTGGGTGGACGACTTCTCCGTTTCCAACGGACTGGTTTCCGCTACCGTCGATCCCTCCTCATTCTCCGGTGGCATCGGCTTGGGCTACCGCTTCTAGAGACTCGGGGCATCCCAATGATTCGGCAGGGCTCCAAGCGCGCCATTGCCACGCTCTGGAACGAGCGCGATTCTTTCGTGCTTGTGATCCCGTTGGTTCATGTTAGCATGAAAATGCAATTGAATCGTCAATCGGAGTAGAACCATGAAAACGCCATTTTTGCCCCTCATTTCACTGGGATTGCTCGGCTTCGTCGGCTGCACCGAACAATCCTCCCAAATGCAAGCTCTCGCGGCAAAGGCGGAACAGAGCGCGAAGGAGGCGATGCTTACTGCCGAGAAATTCAAACTCGAGAACGAGAAGCTCAAAGCCGAGAATGCCCGACTGGAGAGTGAACTTGCGGCGGCCGGCACCTCTGGAAATGAAGCTTCGTCCGGCGCATCGTCCTCGGTGCTGCCGAAGGCGGAGATCACGGACGAGCTGAATTACGCTCTCTACAAGAAGACCCGCGAGTTTAAGGCCTCTCTCGAACAAGCCCTCGACGGCTACACGGGCATCCGCATTTCGGATGCCCCGACGATTCAAGTGGCCGAGGCCGTCGCAACCCCCTACTCCATGCCGCTGGGCCTCACGGCCATTGGTCCCGACGGGAAGCAGATTTTCGCCGAGTTCGAGGCCAAAGGCGATTGGGAGGGCAATTGGACGATCCCACCGGTGGAAGAGATTTTGCAGGGAGCCCAAAAGGGAGATCCCAAGGTTGTCGCGGCGAATCCCGGAACGCCCCCTCCCCCTGCGGCAGACGATCCGGCCACCCCGGCGGGATCCACCGATGTGGCGAGTCGCGATCCAAAGACGCCATCGGGGGAGGCCGCCCCAGGGACTCCAGCCACGGCCGACACTCCGACCCCGCCGAAACCGGCCCCGCCCGCCCGTCCAGCCTTCCTTCAAGGCAAGCAATTGCAAGGATCCGCAAAGGTCGACTGGAACCGCGCCGTCGAATGAGTTCCGTTTTCCACCCCAATAGAAGGTGGAATCACCTGGCCCATAAGCGGTGTAACTCGGTCTTCGAAGGAGGGAAATGGTAGGGGAAGTCATCTTCATCCAAGGGGATCGATCGGTGCCCGTTTCCCTTCCCGCTGATGCGGAAAGTACCACGACAGTTGGCGGCGGCAGTAAGGATGCCATTAGGGTCGAATCCTCGCTCGGAAGCGCCTTCGCGAGCATTCGCTGGAGTCCCCGCGATGCCACCTGGGAATTGCAGGCCCAGCCGGGAATTCCCTTCACGGTCAACGGTATTGCGCCCCCCTTTCCAGGAGACCGTGCGGTCCTCCGGCACATGGATCTGATCGAGTTTCCAGATGTCGTGCTTCGGTTCCAGAAACTTGCCGCGTCCCCTAAGTTCCATGGAAAGTCCGATGATCGCCTGCCCTTGAAAGGCATTCGAAAGCTCGTGATCGGTCGCGAGGCGCTGGAAGGCAACGCTCCGAATGAGATTCCGGACGCCGAGCGATGGGAACTCGATCCCGGAGCGCTGACCGTTTCCCGCATGCATGTGCTCATCGAAGAGGACAAGGGGCAATACTATATCGAAAACCTAAGTCGGCGCGGGACCGAACTCAATGGTCTCTCCGCCTTTTCCCGCGAGCGACTCGTTTACGGGGATCGATTTGATATTGGCGACAACTACACCTTCGAGTTCGACGGGATTTCACTCAGTCGAGTGGAGAAGGCCTCTGGCGGCACCGTTTCGTCTCGGAAGATCTCAAAGAGGGTCAAGGATCGCAAGGGCACCAAGCTGATCCTGAACGGTGTCACGCTAAACGCGCCGAGCGGCGAGTTTCTTGGCATCCTTGGAGCCAGCGGGCAAGGCAAATCCACGCTTCTCAATTGCCTGTGTGGAATCAATCCCGCCTCCTCCGGCTCCGTCTCACTGAATGGCATTCCCCTTGATGACCGGCGTAAGCTTCGTTCGCTTGCGATAGGATATGTCCCGCAGGATGACATCGTCCACCGTGAACTCACCGTTGAGCAGGTGCTTAACTATAGCGCCCGCCTCAGGCTCAAGCTGGACAAGACCCAGACGCGGTCTCTCATCAACCGCGTGATCGAACGGCTTGGCCTCACGGAACACGCGCACAAGCGCGTTTCCATGCTTTCCGGAGGACAGAGGAAGCGGGTCAGTATCGGTACCGAACTCCTCTCCAAGCCTTCGGTTCTCTTCCTTGATGAGCCTTCGTCCGGACTGGATCCCGCCGCCGAGGAGGATCTCATGATTCTCCTCCAGTCCCTCACTCAGACTGGTCTCACGGTGATCTGCACCACCCACGTTCTCAACAAGGCCTACATCTTCAGCCGGGTCTGTTTTATCCACGGGGGACGTTTGATCTTTCTCGGGACTTCGGACGAGGCGCGGACCCATTTCCTTCTCTCCGATGATGCTTCGACGACGACCACTTCTTCCGGCACTCTTGAGAACACCCGGCTCGAAAAGATCTACGCCCTTCTGGTAAAAGGGAAAGAGACCCCCGAAGAGTGGGAGGAACGCTTTGCCCGCTCCCCCTTCGCGGAAAAGGCGGCCCGGCAGATCCCCGCGATTCCGCCCCTGAAGCAAACCTCGAAACGTTCACGGGTCGGCTTCTTACCATCGCTTCTCCTTCTCATTTCCCGCCAATGGCGAATCCTCCTGGCAGACAAGCTCAATCTCGCCTTTCTCCTCGCCCAGGCTCTCGTCATCGGTCTGCTGGTCGGCTGGGTAAGCGACGATCCCGGATTCCGCATGTTCCTCTGCATTGTGGCAACCCTCTGGTTTGGCTGCGGCAACGGGGCCCAGCAGATCGTCGGGGAGATTTCCATTTACCGGCGGGAGCGAGTCAATGGCCTCAGTGTGAACGCCTACACCATGAGCAAGTTCTTCTTCCTCACGGCAGTCACGACGACCCAGGCCATCATTCTTTTTCTCACCATCAATCTGTCGGCCAGTCTCTTCAATCCCATCGACTTCGACAAGAACGCCTTCACCGAGAGCCTGAACCAGGACAGGCTGCGTCTTGATACAGGCGATTCCACGGGTCTCGACGATATTTTCGGGGACGATTCCGAAGCGGATAACCCGGCCGCTCTTCCATCGGATTCAACGCATATCCCCACTCCCATCCTTGCCTGGATGGCCCGCACCCTGGCGCTTGAAAGCAACATCCTCGACTCGGGCTGGAAACCGCGAGTACGTGTCGACCCCGACAATCTCGCCCAGGAAACCGCCGAGGACTACGGCAATCCCAGAGAAGGCATTCCTCTCGATCGCGTCATCCTGACCACTCTCGGACTGCGCGCGCTATCAGTCCTGTTGGCCTCCATCGTCGGCGTGGCCATGGGTCTTGCTATTTCCGCCCTCGTTCAATCGTCGACCCAGGCCGTGATGTGGGTGCCGCTTGTCCTCATTCCTCAGATTCTCTTCGGAGGTTATGTCGTCAGTCTTCCGGAAATGCCGAAATCAGTGCGCACGTTCAGCTATTTCATGCCGAGCTTCGCAGCCGAGCGAATCATGGAGGTGTCGCATCTTTACGGACAGCCCGTTCCCAAGATGACAAACAAGAGCAAAATCCCTGTCTTTCTCTCTCCCGATGGCAGCGACGAGAAAGTGCAATGGATTGAGCCCCCCGGAAGCGTCGCTTACTTCAGGAGCAAAGAGGATACCAATCATCTCGCCGGTTACAACCGCGCCAAGTCTCTCTACGACCAGAACTACCACCTTTACAAGAAGACGCAGAATGCCTATCGCGAGGCGATGAGGGAATTCATCACGGCGCTCGAGGCTTATGAGAAGGGTGGCAGTTCGGTTACGGATTCAAGCGGACCCGGGTTGGCCGAAAACGAGGATTCCGAAGACGAAACGAGCGATCCAAACTACGTGCGCAGGATTCAGGAGCAGCTCGATTACCGGAAGACGCTGGACGAATACGAGAAGAAACTGAAGTCCTATGGAAAGTCCCTTCAGCCCGGCGTCGAGCCAATGAAGCCTCCCGAAATGAAGGAACCTTTGGAGCCCGACGAGCCAGAATACCTCCAGTGGCAGACGTACGACAAGATGTCGCCCCACAATACGGCCTGGCAGAATTTGGCGGTCATCCACAGTTTTGCCGGTGAGCGGCGCGTCTTTGAATTCCAGAACAAGAAGCCTGATTCGGTGGGACTTCGAACCGATGTCCAGCCTTGGCTGACGCTTTATGATCTCTACGAAGGCTTGACCCCGGCTTGGAACGCCTGTTTCGTTCTCCTCGGCTGGCTCGGTGGTTGCTACATCCTGATCATCGGCGGGCTCGCCTCCAAACAGACCGGAAGCTAAGCCATGACTAAATTTCCAAAACGCTGGACCTCTTTCGCACCCGCCGCTTTACTGCTCATCGCACTCTGGGCTGTCGTTTTCCGCCCCTTCGTCAATCTCCCTGGCATCGGTGCCGAAACCTACGATTCCTTCGGCAAATTGTCGTCCCGCTGCCTCGTTATCGCGCTGGCGATGGGCGCGCTTTTCTCCATCCTCGGTGTTTGTCGGATTGCCGTAC
>JAHEDC010000079.1 GCA_024641425.1 Verrucomicrobiales bacterium
GGTAGGTATCGACCTGCAGGATCTCGCTGCCATCCGGGAGGAACTCGCCGCTGGGCCGAACGTGCTCCGGAAAGACCTGCGCAAACTCCTGCGCGATCACGTTCAGGTAGCGCTGATCCGTGATCAGGGGATGCCGCGAGCGGTAGTCGTCGGTGTAACGGAAGCTCACCAGGCGCACGCTCTGCAAGGTTTCCAACGCGCCGGTCACCGGCTCGATCTCCTGCTTGATGCGCCGGTCGGAATTCGACGACCAACTGCCCGCGATGCTCTTGGAGACCGGGCCCTCGACCTCGAGACGGTTGCGAGTCGGAGTGCGGCCGATCCCGATGCGTTTCGTGAAGGTGTTGTCTTCATCGAGCCGCGCGACCGGGGCAGGAACCTTCGAGGCGCGCAGGGCGAGCGAATGAAACGCGCTGGCCGAGATCGAAACGACGGCGGCGAGTTCGGCAGGGAGGTCGGTCTGGCTGGTGCTGTTGTCTCCCCACGCCATCAGGGTTCCATCGCTCTTGAGCGCCACGCTGTGCGAGTAGCCTCCCGCCACCGCAACGACTCCGGTCGTGCCGGCCGGCACGGTGCTCTGCCCGCCCAGGTCCCATCCCCAGGCCTCCACCGTGCCATCGTCGCGCACCGCCAGGCTGTGGAAGGCCCCCGCCGCAATCGCCACCACGTCGCCGAGCCCCCCCGGCACGGTCGATTGGCCGGCCTCATCGCGTCCCCAAGCCACCACGGTGCCATTACTCCGAAGCGCCAGGCAGTGATCATCTCCTGCCGCGATCGCGATCACGTTGACCGCGCTGGCGGGAACGTCGAGTTGCCCGAAGGAATTGTCGCCCCAGGCTTCCACCGTCCCGTCGTCTTTGAGCGCCAGGCTGTGATTCTGTCCGGCCGCCACGGCCGTGACCGCGGCGAGACCTCCGGGCACCGTGCTCTGTAGTGACCCCGCACTTCCCCAGGCCACTACCGTTCCATCGCTCTGCAATGCCAGGCTGTGGGCCGCCCCGGCCGCAATCCCGGTCACGACTCCCAGCCCCCCCGGCACGGTGGACTGCCCGGCTGCGTCGTCACCCCAGGCCCGCACGCTGCCATCACTCTTCAGGGCCAGGCAGTGGGAAGTCCCGGCTGCAATCTGGATAACACTCCCGAGATCTCCTGGCACCGCAGACTGACCACTCCCATTGTCGCCCCACGCGATCACCGGCTGCGAGGGCGCCCCATAGAGTCCGCCCACATCCGCCGTTCCGGCTGTGACGGCATAGCCTACCGCCGCGATGCGCCGGTCCGGGCTAAGGAGTTGAACCCCGTTGATCCCATCGTCGAACCACACCCGCAGGCGCACGTCCTGGTTGGCGAACACCGCAGTGGGCAGCGCGGTCATGTTCACGATTCCATCATCGCCTAACAACACCGAGTAGAGACCGTTCGTCACCGCGAGCGCAACCGCCGCCGACGGCTCGTCGACGGGCTTGAGCGACTCCGCGAGCGAGGCGTCGTTGCTCCAAAAGGCGGTGTCCCCGCTCCCATTCACCAGCGCAAACTTGAACTGTCCCGCCCCGTCGAAGGGGTTCCCATCAACCGAGACCCGGCCCTGGTAGTGCAGGAGCTGCGGCACCTGGGCGTGCAAGGAACCGGCGATCGCGGCCAGCAGGCAGGCGACGACCGGGAGCGCGCGCGGGAAGAGGTTGCTGGTCATGGCGATGCGATCGGGTTCGGTGGTGAGGTGAGGGGCAGGCGGCCGGTGGATTCGATCTTCACCAGCGGCTGAACTGGCTCCGCGACTCCGTGCGAGAATCCAAATCCTGAGGCGGTCGCGAAGAGGACATTGCGCCTCTTGCCAACCAGCAGGCTCATCCGGCCGTCGGCGCTACGGTGAATCTCGTAATCTTCGGCGGAATCCGGAAACCAGGCGGGAGGCGCCGTCGCGCCGGCCGACAGTTGTCTTGTGTCACTGGCGGCCAGCGAAAAGGGATTGCGCTCCTGCAGCCACCTTTTCAATTCAGGCGAGGGTTCCACCTCGATCGACCACTGCCAACGCGACACGTCGACCCCGTCGCTCCACTCTGAAAGTTCGGCGTGAAGGATCCGGTCCCCCGCAGCGGGCCGCCGCCAGAATGCCCGCTTGAAGATCGCCTCGTGATCAGCGGTCGCTTTCACCTTTCCCTCCACCGCTCCCTTCGGGGCCCGGAACAGTGGGAGCGCGGAGGCCTCGTCCGCTTGGCCCGGCTTCGGGGAAAGGCCAATCACCATCACCACCACGGCGACGGTTGCCGCGGCCAGGATCATCAGAGCACGTTGCCGGTTCATCGTCCCAGTGGTTCAGTTCCCGGCGTGCGAATAGGTCCGCAGGAAGAGCTTGATGTCGCTGACGGTCTTCGCGAAGCGGTCGAGGCCTTCCTGTTCGTCGTTGAGCAACGCGTAGGCGGGAATGACAATCTTCCAGCCGGTGTTCCACACGCTGCGCCCGATCAGGCGCGAGCTGTCGAATTCGTCGCGCAGGCCGCTGTAGAAGAAGACCGGGTCATCGACGGGCCGGAAGGCCTGATGCTTGCGAAGGATCCACGGTTGCTCCGTGAGGGTGCCGTTGGCATTGAAAAACTGGGTGGTCGAGAAGGCGTTGGCGCCAAGGTTGTAGGGCAGCGGGAGGGCCTGGTCGTGGACCATCCAGGATCGCTCGACACCGGTGTCTCCGAGCGGTGGCGCCAGCATCTTGTCCATTCCAATCGGAATCAGGTACAAATAGGGCGTGGCATTCAGGGCATTGGGATCGTTCGTATCCGGTTCCCCCGCGCCGGGGATGAATTCGGCGTAGGGATCCATCCCGACGTACCCTTCCAGGACCACGCCTGCGGAGTAGATCTTGGTCGCAAAGTTGGAAGCCGAGAAGCCGTGGTCGCCTCCGGCCAGCGGAAGGCCGAAGAAATTCTTGCCGTGTTCGATGGTGGTGCTGAAGGGAATCACGATCCCGGGCACCGCGGAGCCGTCCGGCTTGCGGAGATTGCGGCAATGGATGGCGGCATCGGGATCGCTCATCAAGTCGCTCATCATGTGCTGCTCGAGGGTCTGGCGCCAGGCGGCGTCATCCTCGGTCTTGTCCGGATCATCGAGGATGCGGAACAGCTCATGGCGCATCGAGAAGAGCGTGCCGGTCTCATCGGGATTGTTGATTCCGAGCCGCCCTTCCGCCACCGACCAGTCGGCCTGCAGTTGCGCCATGGTTCCCGCTAGGCCGGCGTCGCCCAGCGTGCTGACGGTGGCCTGCGGTTGTCCGTTGCTCAGATCACCAAGCGCGCGCGAGGCCACGATTCGGGCGATCACCTTCTGGCCCTCGGCGGTGCCGAGCAAGCCGGTCTCGTAGTCGTAGCTCTTGGCCGAAAGGTAGGTGTAGCGGCTGGCGAGATCAAAAAGGGTCCGGTATTGTTCCAGGGCCTCACTGCGGAAGGCGCGGAAGGTCAGATCATTGGTCCGGTAGCCCTGCACAACCGTCGCGGCCCGTTTCCGGAAAATCTCGCGCTCGAGTTGCAACCGATCCCCCTCGGCGAGAACCGTCCGGACCGCTTCCGCGGCGGCCTGGAGTCTCGCCGCAAGCGCCCCCAACTCGCTCGATTGGTTGATCATCTCCCAGTAAACCAATTCGAATTCGTAGGCCAACTGCTTCTCTTCGAAATCAAACCCCTCCTTATCGAGCCCCTCGAGGGATCTTTGAATCTCGCCTCCCAAGGCATCCGAAGCACCCTTGGCGACTTGCGCGGCAAGTTCCAGCTTCCCTGCCACCGCGCTCAAACCCGAATACAAGAGCCGTCCCGCGGTGCGAAGAATCCCTCGCTGGGCGGAGGTCACATCGTTGGCCGCAACCCCGGTTACCAGGGGAAGACTGGCCGCATTGGTTTCGCCCCGGTAGAGAGCCGCTTCCGCTGCGCCCTTTTTCACTCTGGACAAGATGGTGGTGGCAGCAAAAGTCGCGGTCAACGCAGACTGCGCGATTTGCGCGGTCTTCTTTTTGTCGAGAAGATCGCGATGGTAGGTGAGGGTCTCCTGGAGGAGTGTGCTCTTTCGATCAAATCTTTGATACACTTCCTGCAGGCGAAGATTGGCCTCCGTGATCGCCAATTGTGCCAGTTGGACGTCGGTGAGCGCCTGCTGGACGCGTCCGGTGATACTCCGCTTTCCGAGATCCGTGTTGGGATACACCATGTCAACGAATTGGGCGTATTGATCCGGGTCGATGGTGAGCGGGCGCACGACCGTGTTGATTCCCGCGTCACGGACCGCATTGATGTCGAACCCTTCGAAGTTCGGGACATCGACCGGCACGCGGGCGTCGATCGTCACGGTCCTGGTGGTATCCAGAACGAAATTGCTGGGACGATCCAACAGGAACCAGTTGTGAAGGTCTGGTCCGTCATACCCCTGGGAGTAGGTCTTGCCGGGGCCGACATCGCCGGGATAGGGGCTGCCGAACAGGTCGATCAACTTGTATTTGAAGGCGCGTTCCTCGTCCTCAATGGAGGTGTTGAACTCGTCGATCTGGTTCTCCTGGTTGCGCAGGAGGCGGGTCATCTTGGCAGCCTGATCGAAGGACCCCTTGGCATTGAGGACCGCGGAGAGAGCCCGGCCGTGAATCTGCTCGTAATGCGAATGACCATTCCTCATTTCGGCGGGGTCGATATCAAAGGCGATCGCGCCCGGGCTCAGGCCGAGCGGGTTCAGATGCGCGTTGGCATTGTCGAGGGTCGTTTGAAACGATTCGCCCGAGACCGCGAGCAGTTCCAGTTCCGGCACCGTCCCGCGATCGATCTGCTGAATGCCAATCGGAACCGGTTTCGCCGCAAGCGCCGCGTTTGCGGTGGCATCGACGGTCGCACCTCCACCGGAAATGATGACCTCCGGCGTGCTCGGGTATCCACTGCCCGCACTGGTCACGATGATGCGGACCACTTCGCCGTTCTCGACCTCGGCGCTCGCGGCAGCATCGCCGCTGGCAAAGGTGACGGTAGGGGGGGAGGTGTAGCCAGCCCCCCCGTTCGAAACCGAGATGCTGGAGACAATGAACTTCTCGGCGGGCAGCATGGCGTTGCCCACCGCCCAGTGATAGTAAGCGCCCTGAGCGGAGCGGGAGGTCCACTCATCCAGTCCCCATTGGCGGGCATCGTTGAACTCGCCGCCCCGCTCTCCATCCCGAAACTGCGCCCACCCGGCAGCGGGGTCGTCGCGATACTGCTGGCGATGCGTCAGGCTCACCACCTGCTCGGCGGTGCGCGCCAGGTTGGCGGCCGCCTCGGCGAACTTGCGCTCGTCCTGGTAGTCCACCGACACGGTGTTGCCCAGGATGTTGAGTGATTCGGTGCGCGGCACCCAGGTGTAGTTCGGGTTGGTCAGCAACTTGTAATACCCCTTCAGGGCGGTCAGGTAGTGGCCATAGGCGTCGCCGTGGCCCTGCGGGAACATGCGCTGGGCATCGGCGGCGTCGATCGAGCCGTTCTCGGTGCTGCTGCCGACCTTCTCCTTGATATTGTAGTTGGTCGCGTAGAGCGCCTCGCCGGAATCAATTCCGCGGGTGTAGTTCCAGAAGAGGCGGTTGTAGAACGGCGACTGCGTGACCTGCGGACTGAGGAAGTCATCGCGGCCACGCAGGAGGGCAAGCTCCTCCTCTAGCACGCTGGCGACCTGACCCTCGAAGGAGAAGCGGGAAGTGTTGACCTCAGTGACAGTATCCTGATCGTCGATCGAGATGGTTGGGTTGGCTGCGTCGGCGAAGGCCTCGTTGCCCAGGATCGTGTAGAGATCGTGCAGGTAGCCGGCCGCCAGCAGCAGCGCGTCGTTGGCCGGCCCGTAGTTGTAGCCGGAATCGATGCTGATCTCCTTGCCGCGGTTGAGCACCGTCTCGTAGATCGCGATCAGGCCGAAGTCGTTGATGGCGTCGAGCGTCAGGGCCACGTCGCCCTCCCACTTTGTTCCGGCCTGGGTGAGCAGGCTGACATCGGTATTGACCGCGTTGTTGAAAAGATCGGTCATGCGCTGGTTGAACGGATTGATGGCGGCCAGGACCCGCTTGATCCATCCCTCCACCAGCGCCGGGCGGGTCCAGTCCGACCAGCCGTCCTCGTCACCGAAATTCGATCCACTGGGCCGGAGGATATTGACGCCCTCCAACGGCCGGTAACGCATCGTGAAGAAGTTGTCGCTCATTACCAGCAACGGGCTGCCGAGCGGCGCGGTGGCATCCCCTCCGACGATCGCGATGTTGGTGAGAGTCCCGGATGGGGTTTGCCATGGATCGCCAGCCACCACCAGGTCCTCCTTGGTCGATCCCTCGAGGCGAAGATTGATCTGGCTGGCTTGATTGAGATCCGCCTCGGTGTAGAGGGCCACCTCCACCGTGTTGGGCCCCTTGACGAAGTAGTTCCTCCCGACCGCGAATTGCTTGGTCAACCCGGTGCCGCTCAGTCCGACCGAGGCGTCGGTGTCGAGATCGAACCCGAGGATGGCGGCCGCGGCCGAGACGACGCCGGCCTTGTCGCTGGCGGGGAGGTTGGTGGTCGCCCAGAGGTTGTTCAAGCGCCCTTCCAGCGCGCTGATCTCCCCGCTCCTGGCAGCGAGTTGGGTTTCATCGGAATCGACCACCCTGGCGCCTGCCGCATCGAAGATTCGGAAGTGCAGGGTTCCCTTCACATCGGCGATGACAAACAGTTTCTCACCCTCGACCGGGAGGTCCGCGGAATTGTCGGCCTTGAGCAGGCGCAGGTCGTAAGCGTTCTCGGTGAGCAGGGGTTCGAGGGCTGCCACCCCGTTGGCATGCACCAGCGCGACGGTGCCGTTCACATAGAGCACGAATCCATCGTGATCGCCGAGGTTGGCGCTGAAGATGAAGTTCGCCGGGATCTCGAAGGTGAAATCGACCCCGCCCGACGCCTTGAGCACGACCCCTGGCAGGCCGCTGGACAGATCGTAATCCTGATCGTTGATGACGATCGAGCGCCCCGCGGTTCCAATCGTCCAATCGCCCGTTGAGTACTCCGCGTCCGAGGGACGGGCCGTCCCTGGATTTTGCAAATACTTCCACGCCATGGTGGCGGGATCGCCGGGGTCCCCGAGGAAGGTCGCACGGGTGTAATTGTAGGTCGGCGGCTGGGTGCCGGTGGCGGTGGGCGCGGCATGTCGCCATTGAAACTCGTAATTTTCCGGCGCTGCCGCGAAATCCCCGCTGTGCCGCAGAGTGACCTGCTCATCGAGCGGATTGCTGGAGAGCCGGACCTTCAGGTCGCCGTTGTAAAGTTCGGGAACGATCTTGACGATTTGCACCACCGGCGGATCTCCCGGGGGCGTCAGGTCCGGAACCAGCCCGTTGCCAAACACCAGCGTGACGTATCCATCCCCCTGCCCCGTCGCGGTCAGGGCGTAGCTGTCGCGGGCGGTGTCGGCATCAGGCACTTCCGCGAGTTCATCTGCAGCGACATCGAAGGTCTTGGTGTTGTCGGGATCGACCTTGTAGGTCCCCTTGCGGATCGGGTCTTCGATAAACGTTTCCAGGCGCGTCTTCAATCCGTCGATCGCGCTTTCCCACTGGCCCTTGATATCGGCCTCTTCGTTGATCGCGAGATCTTTCAGGGCGGCCGCGTCATCGGCGGAGAGGACGTTGAGATCGAGGTAATCCTCGCCGGCAATCTCGTCGTGAAACTCGCCGGAGAGGATCAGGGAACCGCGGGAGCTGGCGAGCGGATTGAAATAGAAGCGGCGCTGCAGATGAGGCGGCAAGCCCTGGAAGTAGGTCTTGCCCTGGTAGATGCTGGTCCGGATCGTCTCCGGGAGCTTCGTCATCCCGACGTCCACCAGCGCGATAGCCTTGTTTCGGGTCGGGTCATGCAGGACCACGCTGCTCGCGGCATTCCCGCCATTGGCGACGGATTGCTCATAGAAGACCTCCGCACTCTTTTGATTCCGCACGTCGGGGAGGCCGAATTTCGGCAGGGTGAGAGTCTCCGCGATGCGCAGGGACGGCGGATTGTCCGGCCAGACCGGGGCGTAGAGGACGGTCAGCGCGGTGCCATCGACCGGATCACCGTCGGGCATGCCGCCGACGATGGGTCGCAGGTAGGGCAGATTGGTGCCCACCTCGGGTTGTGCTCCCTCTCCGGGGATAAAGAACTCCTCGCGCATCTTGTAGTACCACTGCATCCCGAAGGTCGGGGATCCACCGGCATGGGGTCCTCGATAGACCCACTTGTAGCCCTTGCGATCCTTGAAGGTGAAGGCATCGTAGGCCTGCAGAGTTTCGGCCGAGGTGCTGCGGTCGGGCGCGGGATCCGGATCGCCCACAACCTCGGTGTTCTTGACGGTCAGATTTCCCCCGGCGCCTTCCAGGGTCGGCAAGGGCATCAAGGGAAGGGGCATGGGACCCTGGATCCGCGTGCCGGCCGTCCACGGGTAGTTGAAGGTGTAGCGGGAATCCTCGCGCCGCACCTTGAACGGCCGCATCGCGGGACGCCCATCGGTCGGTTCGGTGTACGCGATGAGCACGAAGGGTTCCGAGGTGAAGCGCTCCGCGGTGGTGTCATTCAGGTCGTCGCGCAGCGCCCAGAACTTGTTGTCAAGTTTCACGGCGTGTTCCTCGTTGGGATTGTAGCCGATCCCGGTGGGATCGTTTTGCTGGTAGATGAATCCGGCCGCCTGCGCCGCGGTGAGGCCGGCGGTGCCCTGGTTCGAGGCCATCACGAGCTGGCTGACCGCCTCAAGAACCTCCACCGTGCGCGTGTAGTTGTATGACAGGTCCAGGCCGCCGGTGACCATCACCCGGCCATCGGCCAGGAGCGCGGCGGCATGCTGGGACCGGCCGGTCGCCAGCGGGCTGACGGAGGACCACGAAGCCGTGGCCGGATCGAAAAGCTCGGTCCCGCCGGGCCGGGCTCCCGAGGGATCACGACCACCGGCCACCAGCACCTTGCCGCTTGGCATCAGGATCGCGGAGTGCTGGTAGCGGCCATCCGTGAGCGAACTCGCCGTTGCGGTCCAGGTTCCCGCCACCGGATCGAACAACTCGGCGCTGTCCAAGGCGGTTGGAGGAAGATAGCCGGTGTTGTCGATCGTGACACTGGTGATGGACCAGTTCGGATTGGGCCCGAGATCGGAGACATCCCAGGCGGCCTCGAAGCGGACCTGGAAGGACTCCCCCGCAAAGGTGTTGAAGAGAACCTGCGCGCTGGTGGTCCCCGCGTTCGTTCCGTTCCATCCCGGATTACCCACCCCTCCGAAGGAATCGACCCGGTTTGCCTGATCCGCAAACGGCACGGGCGCGAAGGCGCCACCATTCCGACTGACCAGAACGCGACCGCCGTCATAGATATTCTCGAACCCATAACTGTGGTCGATCGTCAGGGTGACCGGTCCGGTGGCGGCAACCCGCAGGACCGGGCTCTCGAGGTAGGAATTCCACGTGACGGGGTAGGTCCCCGTTTCAACGCCATCGACCGTCCAGGTCCCGGCATTGAAGACGAACGGCTGCGCGGCCCCGCTCCCGGCGACCGGCACGAAGGTGTCAATTCCGCCGAAGGTTCCAATCTCGGCGAGCGCCCCCCGCCCGCCGGCGAGCAAGACCTGACCGTCCGCCAGCAAGGTGGCGGTGGCGCTCTCGCGCGCCTCGTTCGGTGCGGCGACCGTCGTCCAGCTTTGCGTATCGGGATCGTAGATCTCGGCGCTGGCGATTTGCACTCCGCCGACTTCCTGATTGCTCCCGCCCGCGACCAGCACCCTCCCATCCTGGAGCAAGGTGGCGGTGTGCGAACCGCGGGCTTCGTTCAGGGAACCCACCGGGGTCCAGGTCGCGGTGGCCGGATCAAAGAGTTCGGCGCTGGTAAGCGGGGCGTAAGTTCCGGTGTACTGCAAGCCCCCGGTCACCAGCACCTTTCCATCGGCGAGCAAGGTGGCCCGGTGAAATCCGCGCCGGACGTTCAGGGCGCCGACCGGGGTCCAGGATTCCGGACCGGGATCGAAGACTTCCGCCTTGGCGCTCCCGCCGTTCCCACCGACCACCAGCACTTTTCCGCTGGGCAGGCGCGTCGCGGTGTGACCCCACGACGGGGTGTTCAGCGCACCCACCGCCCTCCAGGCCGAGGTGGCGGGATCGAAGAGGGAGCAACTTCCCAGGTATCCGTTGGCGGCGCTGAATCCCCCCACCGCCAACAATTTGCCGTCATCCAGGAGGGTCACGGTGTGGTAGCCGCGTTCTTCGATCAAGGGGCTGGTGGGGCTCCACGCCCCAAGGTCCGCCGGATAGGAAACGGTGTAGCGCCCAACCTTGGACGGAACGTAGAACGGTGGAAAAGCCGGATTGGGCGGGTTGGGTTCGATCCTCTCGAACCAGCGCACCGTCAAAACGTCATCGCCCGGAACCGCGTTGACCGGGATGATGGCGCCCGCTTCCGCCGCCTCGACGCCAACCGTGTATGGATCGAGATAGGCGGAAGGCTGATATCCGGTCCCGCCCGAAATGGCCCCGGCCAGGGAATACTTCGCGGAGGGACGCTCGATGCGTCGCCCCACCGTGGCGGCCTCATTGATGGCGAGAAATTCATCACCCTCCTCGTAGTTGTCGCGATCCTCCGTTTGAGTGTAGACGGCCTGATACCAGAGCTGGTCACCGTTGCTGAACTTCAGGAGGGTCCGGTTCCAACCATCACCCGAGTTGGCAAGATCGACCACCAGCCTTTGGGTTGCGATATCGACCCGGGACTCCGTCTGGCGTCCATCGTCCTGAAAGACGACCTCCGGCTGGTTGTTGGCATCGAACTGCACTCCGGTTGCCACTCCGCTTCCGTCGGGATCGGTCGTTACGTGGGCGAACTCGTCCAAGCTCTCCGGCCAGACGAAGAGATAGCGGTCCTGGTGCTTCGGCCACCGGATGCTGAGCCCGGGCGCTTCCGCCTCAAAATAGATGTCGGCATCATTGTCTTCCAGCCAGTAGAAGATCACCTGGTCCGGGTTGAAGTTCTCACGTTCGGCGTAGTAGATCAGCCGCCCGTCGGCCTGCACGCCGCTGTCATAATAGGCGCTGGCGTCTGCCGCCAGGAGGTCCAGCGGAGCGCCCGTCAGTGCCCGGTCTCCATCGCGCGGAAGCACCTGGTGCCCGAGCTTCACGGTCACCACCGTGGCGGGAGCGGTGCGGACGACCTGCACGACGTCCGCTCCGAGGAATTGGTGCTTTCCGGGCGCCGTTTCGTCCCCCAGATACTCGATCAGGATGCGGCCCTCGATGTTGTAGGCGGCCAGTTGACCGATGCCGTTGGTCTTCTCGAACCAGAGGGTCTTCGTCTCCTCCTCGGCATCCGGGTTCGCCACCTCCCCGACGGGCTCGTATTCGTTGACTACCCGGTCCGGGAAATTCGCGCTGTAGATCGGATTGACGCGCCGGACCCGTCCCCCCGGGAAATTGACTCTCGGTCCGTCGAAGGATTTTTCGGTCCAGTAAATCTTGCGCACCGCTCCGGTCGCCGCGCCGGAAACATTGAAGGTCTCCTTGCGAAACTGCCAGGCTCCCGAACCCGCACCCTCCGGCGAGGCCGAGACCCACCAGATCTCCACCGTTCCGGCCTGCGAAGCAAAGACGCGATCGGCGTGGATACTGTAATAGAAGGCCTCGAACGCGCCCGGCGCGAGGGCCGGGAGGGGCGCCCCCGAAGACCCCGAGGTGTTGGGCAACTGGAGCCCTTCCACATCGACCAGGGCGCTGCCGTTCGGGTTGTTGAAAATCTCCTCCCGCTGCACCGGTTTCGACCGCCAATAACGCGGGTCGGCCGGTGTGACCCCATCGGCCTCGGTCTCGGGGGGCAGAATCTCCTCGCCCAAAAAGTAGCGCGGCACCCCGGTGGCGAAGCCGTTCCCGGCCCGCCCCTTCCGGAGTTGCGCGGTCGGGGAGGCAGGAAAGCCTCCCGAGATCGGTCCCGCGCTGGCGGAGGTCTCCCCCACACTCGAAAACTGGGTGCCGGGCAGCGGGTTGCCGGCGCCCAGCGGGCTGGGGCCGTTCTTTAGTTGATTGAAGTGCTCCGGGGCCTTGATCTCGAGTTGGGCCAGCGCCGCCGAAGCGCCCACCAGCAGCACCGCGACGATCGATGGAAGGATCCGTTCGCTAAGAGAGAATTGCTTCATGGTAGACGCGGTGGGTCGGAGCGGCTGAATCGAGTCGAGACTTCGCCCCTCAGTACTTGATGATAAAGTTCACGTTGGCGTTGACCGGGCGCGTCTCGTTGCCTCCGGTTCTAAAACTTAGTACTTCAAACCCCACTCCCTGGCCTCCCTCCCCGTCGTATGCTTGCCCGTTTATCCCCAGGTAGCCCAGATGAGTCCCCACTCCCCCCGATTGACTTTGCCTGTGATTATGGCTTTTGAACTGATCCCCCTGCACACTGCCCACCGCATCCCCGGTGACACCGCCAATATTCATCGCCGTGCGTCCGTTCCGATCGACGTCGCGACCGGCTCCGAAATCTCTCCCGCGAAGGAAGCGGCCGCGCAGATCAGGGACGTTGAAAAATGAACCCCCGGGGGGGTTGCCAAAGCGAGTGCCAATCGCCGCAAACAACGCGGCATAGTTCCCCGTCCCATAACCGGATCCATTGCACATCAGCCAGCCCGGCGGCGCGGTGTCGCCGGCATAGGCCATGATCGTGCCGACCGGACACAAGGCCTCCTGCACCGCCGCCGCCAGCTTCGCGAGATCGACCGCGTTATTGGCGAGATCTGCCGAAGCGATGCTCCCATCTTTGATTTTTGCGCTGGTCACCGCACCGTCCTTGAGATCGACGTCCTCGATCGAGCCATTCGCGATCTTGGACCCATCCACCGCGTCGGCCTTGATCTTATTTCGTTCGACCGCATTGTTCGCCAGGTCGGCCGAAGTGATCGTGCCATCGAAGATGTTATCGCCCTGCACCGCGTTGTCGGCGAGCTTGGCATTGGTCACCGCGTCCGAACCGAGCTGGGTCGTCTCGACCGCTCCGGCGGCGAGTTGCGCGGTATCCACCGCCAGGGCGTCCACGCTTTCGGCGACGACCGCCCGAAAGGCGAAGGCGGTCGTGACGATCTGCTGACGGGGCGTGATTTCGGAGTCATCGTTGATGCCGTTTTTGACGGCATCGACCGTGATGCCAAGGAACCGGTCCCCACCCGAGCTGCCACTGAAGGCGCTCGAGATCTTGGTGACCGGGTTGCCCTTGGGTAGCTCTCCCCCCACCGCGGTGCCCTGGCCAAGCAGCACGCTGAAATCCCCGTTCGCGATCGTGACCGTTTGCGATTCGCTGTAGAGCAGGGCGCCGGCGGTCCCGTAGACCCGGAAAATCATGTCGTAGTTGCCGCTTGGCAGGGCCGTCCCGGCGGGATCGGTCACATACCCCTGATAGTTGACGAGGGCCGGAACCGCCGACTGCGAATGCACGACTTGCGCGAACTGCATGCACAGCATGGGCACGATGAATAAGTGGAGGCGTTTCATTTTCGATGGTTGAAAGGTGGATGTTCTGGGATCTGGGATGCTGGGTTGCTTAGTTCACGGTGATGGAGCCGATTTCCGAGACGCGGCGCAGGACGAAGGCGCCCCCCACCGTGATGGTTTCCTTGTGCAGGCCGCTGAGGATCTCGGTGTAATTGCCTCCGATGACACTGCTGCCCCAGCCTTGGGGGCTGATGCCGGCCGGGGGGCTGGCGGTGAATTCGAAGGTGCAGGTCCGGTCGATCGTGTAGCTCTCCTCCCCATTGCCTTTTGGAACGTTGGTGCCGTCCGGGCGGGCATCGCGGTTGTCGTGGTCGGGATGATATTGGTGCATGAAGGGATTGGTGGGATCGTTCCACGGAATCGAGATGGTGCGCACCAGCGAAGCGCCCAGGGCGACACTGCCGGACCCAGCCGTGATGGCTTGGTCGAGCGGCAAGTGGGCCACGCTGAGTCGCAGCGCGCTCGCCTTGGCATCCTGCTTCAAGCCAAGCTCCCGGGTGCACAGCCCAACCGGGTTGCCGGGTTCGGCGAGGGGACCCAGGAAGACCTGCGAGAGCAGCCGCGCTTCACCACCGTCATCGAGGTGGAGGAGGATGCGCAGCGGGAACGGGCGCGGGGTCGGATCCCCCGGCGTGCCGTCGGCTTTGCTCTCCACCTTCGAAACGATCGCGTCGCCGGCCCAGAGCCCCGCCAGCGAAGCCACCGAGGCGCGCGCCGGAATCCAGGCGTCCATCAGGTTTCCGCTGTCGGTGACGCGCAGGAAGGACGCATACAGATCGCCGGCCGGAGCCGTCATGGCGCCGCGGTCGATCCCGAAGTGAACCTCGACCGCATCCTGGGGGCCGACCACCTGCTGGATTGGGCCCGTGATGGCGGCCTCGTCCCACGACAAGGTGCCAGCGTTGTAAGTCCGCAAGGTCAGGGGCACATCCACCACGGTCTCGCCGGTCGGGGCGGGTGTTTCCGAGTCCTGCGGCGCGAGGGTGAGGGCCACGGTGGCCTCGCTCCGGTTCCGGATCCGGGCCGTGATTACCGCGCCGGACCGGCCGAAGTCGAGTCCCTCGGGGTTCGTGAAGCTGATTTCGATCGGCGCATAGAAGTTCCCCACCACCGCCGACTCGAACCAGTAGGCCTTGTTGCGGTCGAGCTGCTCGACCGCGGGCGAGAAGACCTGGATCGGGTTGGCCGGGCCGAAGTCGCCTCCCACATACTTGAAGACCTTGCTGTTGGCGGCGATGGCAGCCGGGAAGGTGGCGAAGTAGTTGGAGAAGGTTGGGAAACTGGCGCCATTCTTGAAGCTGGGAAAGCCGAGCAGGTTGGCCCCGCTACGGACCCAGGTCGCACTGGGAGGGAGCGGGCTCTGCACAATTGGGACAGGGTAATTGTCCGCGGCGTTTCCGGCGCACTTGACGAGGTAGGCGTGATTTCCGGTCAGGTCGGCCAGGCCGCCCTCCGAGCCGTCCCGCTTCCACACGCTCCACTCCGGGGTTCCGAGGGCCGGAATCAGCGGCGAGTTGGTGAACTGGACCTGATTGGGATTGGGATTCCAGCGCCAGACTTCCAGAACCGGTTCCGCGGGGCTCGTCGGTCCGGTGCCAAAGTGCTGAGCGGGGCTGGCGTGCGTGGCGTCCCCATGCAGGTAGATCGAATTCCAACCCCCTTTGAGGTTGTAGGTTTCGGTCTTCCACTGGGCGTGGAGATGACCACCGCACGCGAGCAGAACTGCCAGCGTGACAGTGATTCCGGAGAGTCTGGAGAGGGCGAGTTTCATCGGACCGTGAGGCGGAAGAGTTCTTTGTCAGCGCCATCGGTGGGCGCGCTGTAGGCCGGGAGAATTCCCACGCTGGTAGCGCGATAGGAGTCGGCGGGTTCGCCTTCCGCGCTGGTGGCGAAGGGAGTGCGGGACCAGCTCTGGCCGTCGGAACTGCGCTCCAGGGTGTAGGTCTTCCCGGTGATCGCGAAGAATTCGAAGCGCACCGCAGTCGCGGTCTTCTCTTTGACCTCCATCTCGAAATACTCGGTGGCGTCCCCCGCAAAAGTCCCGGCGAGGTACTCGAGAAAATTGCTGCGGCCATCCCCATCGAAATCGCCGTCCCGATCGATCAGGCTCAGATCCCATCCATCCTCGTCGGGAAACTCCCCGGCTTGGAAGAGCTGCCATTCTTCCCACGTGTCGGGCAGGCCATCGCCATCCTTGTCCTCCCCGAGATTCAGGTCCATTCGCACCCGCTCGCTCCCCTTCCCGGCGGTCAGACCGCCGCTCACCTCGATCGGATAGAACCGCTGGCCGTTCATTTCGACCACCACGCCGTAGAGTCCCTGGGCCGGGATCGCGCCGCTCCGGTAGAGCTGGGTGGCCGGGCGGTTCACATCGATCCGCATCTTCAGCTCGAAATTCTGATCGACCCGCAGACCGCTGCTGATCGGACTGCGTCCCACCTCCTCATCGCCCTTGAGCAGGACAAGGGTCGCCCCCTGCACTTCGAGCGCCTGCCCGACCTGATCGCGGACCGTCCCGTAGAGCGTGTAGTAAGGCGCGGGAGGAAAGGCCTGCACCGCCGAGAGGGACAGCAGGAACGGGAGGGCGAGAGAAAACGGCGTTTTCATGGGACAGAACAGGGATCGGGGCTCCCGGCGGAACCAGGTCCCACCCCGAAGACGGCCCGATAATGAGCCTCCCCAGTAAGAAGCAGGGAATCCGGCGGCGGTCTTTACCGGGAAAATGAATTTATTTTCCGGAAGGCGCTCGGAGCGGATCACAACCACGTCGAAAGCCAGGCTGGAACGAAGCACGAGGATCGCCTGATCAAAGCCCCTTGGGGCGGGACATCCCAGCCCGGGACGACAGTCCCGGGATCACACGACTCAGTTGCAAATCTTCCTGACAGGACACCTCAACCCCGGTGATCTTCAATCCCCGGACTCACGTCCGGGGCTCGTATGATTCTCCCCTTTGGGGCGGGACTCAGGCTGTGGATTTGGGATCCCCTTTTCGATGCAGCCCTCTTCGCCCGGAAGGGAATCCCAAATGGCCTCAGGGCTACTCCGGATCGCAGTATTCGAAGCTGGGGGTCAGTCCCCGCTCGGTGCTTCCACCGATCAGCAACACGC
>JAHEDC010000520.1 GCA_024641425.1 Verrucomicrobiales bacterium
ATCGGGGGCGGGCGGGGTCGAGGTTTCCGGCGGTGGGTTTCGCGTTCGGGATCAGCTCGATGGAACCGGTGAAAATGCCGGAATGGGTCAGCGTTTCCTCGATCTCGACCGACTCGTCCTCGCCCTTGTCGGTCGTCAGATGGACGATGGCCTTGTCGCGGGCGTCGGAGATATCGAGGTCGGCGTCAGTAACACGAAGATAGAGGCGCTCGCCCATGGTGAGTTCTTCGGCGACTTCCTCGTATTCGGAATCGGTGATGGCAAGGGTTCCTTCGTCGAGGATATGCGCTCTATCAGAGCGCTCGGCGGATTGGCCGCTCGGGCGGTCGGCATCGATGTATGTTGCCTTGATCACCGAAGCTCCGGTGAGATTGAGCACCGGGACGAGGAGGTCGCGTCGGGCGTTGCCTGCGGGAACGCTCTCTGTTTCATCGTCGGATTCGCGCACGACGATTTCCCCGATGACGGAGGCCGGCATGTCGGCGGTGAGGGGAAGGGTGCTCGGGCTTCCGGGGCCACCGAGGCGGAGGCGCACCTGGCCGATGAAGCGGCCTTGGAGAAGGGCGGGATTGTCGACATCGGCCAGTGCGGCGTCGACCGGAGCGAAGGCGGTCGAAAGTTGGCAGGCGACCGTGATCGGGTTTTCCATTCCGTCGACTTGGAGATCGACGAGGACGCGGGAACGGCTGTCGCGGGCGGCGTCGGGATCGATGACTTCGACGGTGAGCGGGAGCGCGTAGCAGATGCCTTTCTCGCCGTCGGTGGTTTTGTTAGGAAGGAAAGAGTAGGCGCTGGTGGTTTCGGATTTCTCCAAGGTGGATTCGACGATGCGAAGCGTGCCCTCGCTCGGAGTGCGGACGATGACGGTGCTCTCGCGCGGCGAGGTATGGCCGGGAAAGGTATTCTGGTCGTCGAGATAGCGGAGGGTGATGTGTTCGCCGGGCGTCACGGCGAGGACGGGAATGCCCTCGGCGGCCTGAAAGGGCTGGCCACCGGGCGCGGAGGTGTTGATCTCGGCGTGGAAGATGCCGGTGGTGGGGCCGGTTTCGAGCGCTTTCAGGCTGAGCGGCTCGGCGTTTCCTACGAAGGCCTCGACGGTGATCTCGTCGGCCTGGCCGCTGGTGTCGAGGTCGAAGTCGGTCACTTCGATGACAATGCGTTCGCCGGGGTCGATGCGGAGGAGATCCTTGCGCTGCTTGTCGACGGTGCCGTCGGCATCCCGAGTGAAATCGAAGGCGACGGGGCGGATCTCGCCATTGTAGTAAGTCGCGGTGAGGGTGCGGGTGTGGGGCTGATTGCGGAGGCGGCCCTCGTCGGCAATTTCGTCGACATAGAGGCCGGTCACGGAATCGCCGGGAGCAATCTCGAGGGTTTCGTTCTTGGTCAGGGCGAGCAGGTCGGCGTCGGAGGGAAGCCAGACCTGGGACGGGCCGGAGATCTCAAGGTGATTGATGGCGACGGCTTCATCGGAGAAGGCGTCGATGGTGACGCGGACATGGCGGAGCGGGCGGGCGTCCCATGCGAAGGCCCAGCGGCCGGCGGCGGTCTCGGCGGGCTTCGGCAACGGACCCATGTCGGGAGCATCGGCGAGATCCTGAACGCCTGCTTCCTTGGGATCGAAGTCGGACTCCTGGAACGAGGTCAAGGTGACGGCGGCGCGGTTCGGGTTCTCGCGGGCGCGCTGCACGGAGAAGCCACCTTGCCCGTTGTTCTCGCCCTTGGCGAAGAAGACGAGACGGTGAAGGCCGGCGGTGAGATAGACGTCGACTTCGGCGGGGCCTTCGGTGGGCGGAAGAATGAGGCGCCCGTCGACCATCGCGGCGACCTGCGAGCCTTCGAGGGCGAAGCGGGTCGCGCCGTCGCGGGCTTGGACGTACTTGGCCATCCAGAGCGCGGCATAGGGGCCGTCGGGGGAAGGCTCGGTCGTCGCGGGCTGGCCTTCGGTGGGCTTGGGAACCGGCTTCCAGGAGGCCTCGATGGATTTGGTTTCTCCGAAGGGCTTACCTTCTGCGGCGAGCTTCAAGACTTCATCCCAGTTACCGAATCCGGCGCCGCCGCTCTGGTAGACGCGGAGGTTTGGCGCATCGAAGGAACCCGCGGGCACGGCGGTGGCGGGAGCCTCGGGGAAGGCGGCGAGGGCGTAGAAGAAACGTCCGTCGTGGCTACCCTCGATGCGGAACGCGGTGGGAGCGTGTTTGGTGGGCTCGGGCGTGCTGACGGCGACGCGGGTGACTTCGCGGAGATCCTTGAGGTCGGCGCTGAGGAACTTCGGCGCGGTGCCGTCGGGCTCGCTGATCCACGTGGTGGCGGGATCCTTGTCGATGGCCATGAGCGGGCTCGACTGAAGGGCGGTGTCGCTCGCGGTGGCACCGGCGGGAAGTTCGCCGGTCGTGATCTCGCCGAGGAAGGTGCCGGTGGCGGGGCCGGTTTCGGTCAGGCTGGCCGAAACAGTGTCGCCGTTGGAGGCGGTGAGACGGACATTCAAGCGGTCGACATCGCCGGTGAGCGAACGGTCGGCATCGTCGACGCGGAGGTAGATCGGATTGCCGGGCTTAATCTGATCGGCGGGACGGGTGACGGATTTCCGTTCGTCGGCGGCGAGGGCGTCGGCTTCGGTGCGGGCGATCTCGGCGTTGATTTCGTCGGTGATCGTCGGATCGGTAGCCTTCACGATGCGGGCGCTGGCCATGTCGAAGGTGCCGTCGGCGGCGACGCCGATGTTATTCTCGGAAGTCACTTCGAAACGGAAGTCGCGTTTGAAGTCATCGGGATAATCGACGGTGATGTGATCGAGACCAAGCACCTGAAGGATGCCGTCGCCGGGCGTCGGGGAGCCGAGGGCGGTGGGGATCTCACCGACGAAAAGTCCTTTTCCGGCGCCGCCAGTCGAGAGCATGCCCGTTTCCTCATCGCCGCCGGGGGACGTTCGGATGATAACGGGCAGGCGGTTGTGGCCGCGACTGATGCCGAGATCGGTGTCCTGCACGACGATGGAAAGGGCGTGGCCGGGAGCGTGCCACCGTTTCGACTGACGGCTGAGGCGACCGACGGTGCGGAGGAGTTCGAGTTGGTCGAGGAAACGCTGCTCGTGGCCGTAAACCTCCGCGAGTTCGAAGAGCGCGCGATCGGTGAGTTCGAGATCGGGGACGCTGGAGAGGACGTTGCGGAAAATCTTCCGCGCCTCGTCGCGGTCGCCGCGCTCGCTGGCGAGGACGCCGCGGAGGAACTCGCCGCGGACGCGCGATTTCGCGTTTTGGCTGCGGCTGAGTTCGGTGAAGATTTCCTCGGCCTGGTCGTAGATCTTCTGCGCCATGAGCGTTTCGCCGTTTCCAAAGCGGGCTTCCTCGGCCTCTTTGGATTCAGGATAGCGGTTGATGACGGTGCCGTACTCCGAGCGCGCGACCTCGTAGCGCCCGGCGCGATGGTAGACCCGCGCGAGGGCGAGTTGGACGCGCGCCTTGTCGGCGGGCGCGACTTCCTGGGCTTCGCTGAATTTGACGAGCCATTCGCGGAGGATGTCCTCGGCGCGGTTCAGGTTTTCCTCGCCGCCTTCGTCGACATGCGAGAGCGCGGCGAAGACAAGGATGTCGACCGGCAGTTCGAGGCGATGAGCGTCGAAGAGGGTTCTGTGGTCATGGTAGGACGCGAGGGCGGCGTCGCGGTCGCCGAGGCGGAGATGGAGGCCGATTTCAAGGAGCGGGGCCACCGGGCTGTCGGGATTCACTTCCAAGCCGGCCGCGCCCATGCCGGCGTAGGCCCCACGCAGGAGGACGCGGGCCTCGTCTTTCTGCTGCTCGCCGATGCCGCCGATATTCGCGAGGAGGGAAGCGGTGAGGGCGGCGGTGGCGGCGTGATCGCCGCGCGTGGAAGCGGCTTGGGCGAAGGGAAGGAGCCGGTTCCATGTATTGCCGTCGGCTTCGACGGAAGCGGCGGCATCGGCCCAGGCGATGAGGCGGGCGATGGGATCGGCAGGCTGGTAATCGGGGCCGAGTTCGTAGAGGGAAAGCCGCGCGGCGGAACTGGCCCGACCGACATGGAGGGCGTCGATGGTCTGGAAAAGGAGGGCCTTGTCAGCGTCGGACATTTTCTCATCGCCTCGGGCCTGATCGATCCAGGATTGCGGCGGATATTCGCCGAGCCCCCACTCGCGGAAGGGGCGCTGATCCTGGAGGGCACGGGCCTCGTTGAGGATCTTCACGGCGTCGGCGAGGTTGCCTTCCTCGAGGAGATCGCTCGCGCGCATGGCAGTGTAGGCACCGTGATTGTCGGAGGTATTCTCGTAGAGCGAGCGGGTGAATTTCGCGCGTTCGTCGCCCTTCAACCGGTCACGGACGCGGTCGGCGGCCTCGCGGGATTCCC
>JAHEDC010000521.1 GCA_024641425.1 Verrucomicrobiales bacterium
TAGACGGCGGGTGCGAGGGTGTAGCCGGTGAGCACGGGCGTGGGGAAACTCGCGGCATTGTTCGGATCGGTGCCGAACGAGACTTCGAGGCCATCGTTGAAGGTATCGTCGTCGCTGTCCGGATCATCGGGATCGGTGCCGGTCTGGCGGGGACTGACATAAACATCGTCGTTGTTCTCCACCTCGTCGGCGAGGCCGTCCAGGTCCCGGTCGGGGGCGATCCGTCCGATGCGGATGGAGTCGACGGCGATGGCCTTCGAGTCGGCAAGGTCGGAGACGGGATCGAAGCGGAGGGCGGTGATGTTGCCGGTGAGGAACTCGCCGAGGGGAGCCTGGAGGATGTGGAACTGACCGTCGGCGGGCCAGTCGCCGGCGTTCACGGTCGACTTCCGTGCCGCGGAGAATCCCCCGGCTCCATCGGCCCAGAAGAGGTCGATGCGGCTGGTCTCGGCGGTTTCCTTGCGGAGGCGGATCTCGACGATGGGAAAATCGCCGGTGGTGGAGTCGAGGGCGAGGCCGTTGAGAACGAGTTGCGGATCGTTTCCGACGGTGAGGCCCGAGAGCCAGCCCTGGCCGACGGTGAGGCCGGTAATATTGGTCCCGGTCCAGCCGATGGGATCGCCGTTCTTCCACTCCCCGAGGGAAGTGTAAAGGTTCAGTAGCTGCGGCGGATCGACCACCGCTGCGGTCGAGGAGGTGCGAAGGCGGACGTAATCGAACTCGAGGGCGACCCCGTTGGCCTGGCTGGCGTCAACACGGACGCCTTTGAGGGAACCGGTGACGGTATTGCCGAGCCGGAGCCGGACGGTGTGGAATTCCCCGTCGGCGGGGATCGACGCGGCGGGAACGGTCATGCTCCGCGCGGCGGCGAATCCGCCCGCGTTGTCGTTCCAGAAGAGCTGGAAGATCGTGTTGTCCGTGACCGGACGCTTCAACCGGATCTCGACCGTCACGACATTCGGATTGCCGAGCGGATAGGCCGCGGGGAACGGATTCCGCACCAACTGGGTGTCGCCGCCATTCGTCGTGCCGGTGAGGAAACCGCCTGCGACGGTGGCGGGAAGCTGGTTGGTCGTCCAGCCCTCGGCGTCGCCGTCGGTGTTCCATTCCCCGAGGCTGGTGAAACCCGTGAGCGCGTCGGGCGGATCGACGATGAAGGTGTTCTGCGCGCTGACCGGGAGGGCGGCGAGAAGAAAGGCGGCGGCGGAGACGAGGAGTGCTTTCATGTTGATGGAGTCGATGATTTCAATAACTGCGGATGCGGAGAAAGAGGCGTTCGGCAGGCGAGGCGGGGGTGGAGAGGAACAGGGGCGCGCCGGTGCCGGCCACGGGAGGGCCGGAGACGGTCCAGCCGGACAGATCGGCCGAGGATTCGAGTTCGTAGATCGCGCCCAGCATGGAAAGAAAACCGAGGGTGACCGTGCCGCCCGCGACCTCGGCTGTGGTTACGATCGCTGGAAGTGGGACGGGAGCGGCGGGATTGCTCGCTCCGGGGCTCGGGCTCGCGGTGTAGGTGAAGGCGTTCCCGCCATCCGGGAAGCGCCGCCGCGCGATGCCGGAAGTCTGCGCGCCGAAGACGACGCGGTCGATCTCCGTGCCGTCGGGAGCGCTGAGGACGAGGGTCTCGCCGCTGGACGAAAGCTTGAAGGCGGCGTGGATTTCCTGCCGGGTCGCGGGAGCGTTTTGCAATGTCTCGTCGTCGGCCCACACGAGGCGGAAGCCGAGGCCGGGAATCGTGAAGCCGGCCGGGATGCGGAAGAGGAACGGGTTCGTCGGCTCGTCGCTCAGATACCACCCTTCGAGGGAAACCGCCGCGCCGGTGGGATTGGAGAGTTCCAGCCAATCGTCGGCCTTGCCGTCCGCCGGATCGAGGATGCCGGAAGTAACTGGATTGGCGGCCATCCACTCGTTGATCCGCAGGGTCGGCCACTGCACGCTGCCGGTGAACTCGATATTCACCGTAGCGGATCCGGTGGGCATTCCATCGGCGTCGAGGCCCTCGATGGCGATGACGTTCGCCCCCGACTGGAGAGCGACCTGCGCGCTCCACTGGCTGATCCCCGTCCAGATGAGGACGAGGGGCACGCCGCTGGCCGTGATCGCGGAGGTAGCTAACGGCGCGGTGCCCGTGAGGGTGGCGAAGACGCTCGCGCTGCTCGCGGGGCCGGTCGCGGAGAAGGCGGCGTTTTTTCCCGCCAGTTCCCCCTGGAGGAAGGCGCGGCGCTGGGTGATCCAGTCGGTGACGGACAGGTTGTAGGGGCCGCTCGGGCTGAAGGGCGAGGTCACGGCGGCCCCGTTCGCGACGAGAGCGGCGTAGGTGTCCTGGAGAATGCGGTTGATATCGCTGCCCCCACCGGTGACGAAGAACGAGCCGAGGGCCTCTTCGAGCGCCTGCCAGTAGTCGCGCACGATCTCCGGTCGCGCGTACATCCTCAGGATGGCGGGATCGACATTGTTCGGGAAAAGCGCGGCGTTGACCGGATCGTTGAAGACCCCGAGACCGACGTCCATGTCCCAGGTGACGACGCTCCAGCGGCCGGTGTCGACGGACTCAAAGAGGTAGGCGTTCTTCGAGCCGGGATTCCCGAACGTGTCCCAGTAGGAGGCGAGGTCGTTCATGGCGAAGGTGCGCATCCACTGGCGCATGTCGGCACGGACGTTCATGGCGGCGGCGAGTCCGGCATCGGGCGTCTGCGCGGCGTTGATGAGCGCGCTGATTCCGGAGTAATCGTGCTCGGAGTCGTGCCCCGCGCCATGCGACCACGTCCGCCGGTAACGCGGGAGCTTGAGTGCGCCGCCGGTCGTGCGAAAATGCTCGAGCCGGTTGCCGAGGGTGCTCCCAGTCTGGACATTGCCGTTGGGATCGAACTCGAACCACGGATTGGTCTTGGTCAGGCGGCCCTTGTCGGCGAACCATTCCGCCATCACGTCGGCGTTCGGCTTCTGCACGTCCTCCATGATGAGCTGGTCGCGCTTCACGCCGTTCAGATAGACGTGGATGTAGCGGCGGTGGAGGTTCGGGAGGCCAAGCTTGTCGAGGAACCAGAACATGAGCCGCTCCCGCTGCCGGGTCGCGTCGCGGGTCGTCTCGCGGTCGAAGGTGAGTTTCTGCGTGTTGAGGAAAACCTCGTCGGCGGGGATCGAGATATTGTAGCCGCAGGGATTGCCGGTCGGGGAATCGTAGATGGTAACCCCGTTCTGGCTGCCGGCGTAGTGGGTGCCGCAGTTGTAGAAGACGCGGCCGTCGCTCACGAAGGTGGCGTCGAGATCCAGATTGCTTGAACGCTCGCGGTCGCGCCATTCGTCGTGGGACGTCCGCGTGATCCAGATCCGGCAGGTGCTGAGGTCGCCGGGCGGCGTGACTTCCCCCACCCTGACAAGACACTCGCGGGTCGTCGCATCGACGGGAAAACGGGTGATGGCACCGGGCGACGCGCTGTCGATGGCGAGGAGGTGGAAGGCGATCATCGTGCCCGCCGTCTGAGCGGGAATGCGACCGGTGAAGAGACCGTCGCCCGCGAGGGCATCGCCCTGCGAGACGCCGTCGTCGCTCATCGTGATCTGTTGGATCGAGGTGGCGGGATCGAGGCGATAGCGGAGGCGCGCCGAAGCAATGCCGTCCGGATCGGCGATCCGCGCGGTGACGGTGATCGCCTCGCCAACCTGCGGGAGCAGGGGCGAATGGCGCACCTCGGTGAGGGCCGGGCCGACGTTGCCGACGCCAGTGTTCGCCGCTCCGGGCGTGCCGACATCTTCCGGAAGCGGCAGCGTTCCCGCCGCCTCCAGCCAGCCGCCGTCGAGCCCGAGGAGAATCTCCGGGCTTCCGGAAACCCAGCGCACCCGCGCCCGCAGCGTGGCGGTGGTGCCGGGCGGAATGGGTGCGCTGAGGGTGGTCTCGATAAGATTCGCGAGGTCGCCGCCATCCGTCGCGACAACGCGCAAGGCCCCGCCCTCGACGACACTCGGCCGGTGCGTTCCGAAGAGTTTCCACCCGGTCAGCCCGCCCGCGAAACCGCCATTCGTGACACGGTTCTGACCTCCGACGAGGACTTCCACATCGTCGACGATTGCCTCGCCCTCGCCGAGAAGCATGATGAAGAAGCGGGTCGCGTTCGTCGTCTTCGGATGGCCCAGATCGAGGACGCCGGTGTGTTCGACCGTGATCGTTGTCGCCTGGCCCGATTCGTCGGCCGCGCTCCAGTTCGGTGCGAGCGCGTTGTCGGCGCGAGGGTCAATGAGCTGGAGGGAGGTGCCGCCGCCGTCCGCACGCGAGGGCCAGCGCCCGCCGTCGGCATAATGGACCTCGTCGGCGAGCACTTCCCATGAACTCAGTCCGAAGATCTCCGGCATGAAAAGGG
>JAHEDC010000522.1 GCA_024641425.1 Verrucomicrobiales bacterium
CGCGATCTCGGCGGCAGGCGGAAGAGGCACCGCGTTCGGCGGGACGGGTGGCATCTCGACGGCGACGAGCTTGACCTTGTCCGGATCGTAGAGACCGAGCGCCTTCATCGTACCCTCGACGTCGTAGGCCTTCCAATCGTTGCCCTTGCGGTTGAGAAGCCACCAGTTGGCGAGATCCTTGAGCGGGAAATCCTTCGTGTTCGCGAGTTCGATCATCGCGCCCGCCGCCTTCGGATGCTTCACGAAGGCGAGGCCGGTGAGCATGCGCTTCCGTTGCTCCTCGGTGAGATTCCCGGAAAGCGCGCGCGCCTTGAAGCCGTCCACGGCCTGCGCGGGGTGGAGCCGCCACGCGATTCCCGCGAAGGCCTCGCTCCAGGCCTCGGGACTGCCGCCGAGTTCCTTCGCGACGGCGGCGTAGACCTCGGCCTCCTTGCCCTCGCTGCCGAGGCCGAGCGCTTCGAGGTACGCGCGGTCCTTGCCATCGAACTGCTTTGCGAGCGTCACCAGAATCGGCAGGCTCTGCGCGGCGGGCACATCGCGCAAGGTCAGCGCGACCTCGCGGCGCACGGCGGCCGACGGGTCGCTCGCCATCTTCGCCGCCATCGCGAGCACGTCCTGATCGGCCCGACGGAGCGCACGGTAGGCGATGAGACGCTGGCCTTCGTCCTTCGATTCCAGCCACGGCTTCACCGTCGCGACGCCGGTCTCGCCCATCTGCGCGAGCAGCCAGGCCGCGCGGGCGGCGAGATACGGATCCGCGTCGCCGAGCAGCTCCGCGACGGCGGGCACCGCCTTCGCACCCTGCGCCTTCAGCGCGTTGAAGCCGCCGAAGCGCACGTTCGGAGCCGGATTCTTCAACGCCGCGAGCTGGCCCTCGGTCGTCGCGAGATCGTTCTTCGGCACCACCGACTTGAAACCCTTCGGCGCGATCCGGTAGATCGTTCCCGCGAGGCGGTCGTCCATCGTGCCGTGCCCGCCGACGCGCGCGTCGAACCAGTCGGCGACATAAAGCGCGCCGTCCGGGCCAACGGTGACATCGCTCGGGCGGAAGAGCGTTTTCAGTTCGCCCGTCGCCTTGCCGCCGAGGAAGTCGGAGCCGGCGAATTCCTTCTCCTTGTTCGAGGTCATGAAGTCGAAGCGCTCCAGCTTCCAGCCCGCGCCATCGGGTTTCGGCAGATACCCGAAGACGACGTTCTTCCCGGCCTCGCAGGCAAGGAGGAGCCCCTGCCATTGCTCGCCAAGCGCGCCGTTCTCGTAGAAGGCGACGCCGGTAGGCGAGCCGCCGCCGTAGACATCCCCGGCGGGCATCGTGCCAGGATCCTCCTGCCGCCATTCCGCGACCGGCGTGTCCTGGCCGGGCCGCTTGTCCGCGCCCCACGAGCGCTGGCCGTCGGCGGAGGCGAATCCGGCATTGCCGCCCTCCATCACGGCGGTCACGCGGCAGGCCGGCGGGTCGTCATTGTCGCTCTGGAAGACATCGCCGAACGAGGTCACGGCCTGCTCGTAGCTGTTGCGGTAGTTGTGCCCGAGGATCGTCACGTCGGTGCCGTCGGGGTTCATGCGGGCCGAAAACCCGCCGATCCAGACATGCCCGTCGTCGCTTTTCTGTCCCGCGATATTCTGAAGCATGTAGGGGCTGCCCATACGGAAGGTCCGCCCCGAGTTATCGGTGAACTCCGCGCCCGTATTTCCCTGGTTCCAATAGAGCAGCCCGTCCGGCCCGGCGGTCACGCTGTGTAGGCTGTGGTCGTGCTGGCGCCCGTTGAAGCCCGTGAGCAGCACCTCGCGCTTGTCCGTCGCGGGATCGAAGACGCCGTCGCCGTTCACGTCGGTATAGACGAGCATCTCCGGCGGCTGGGAAACGTAGATCCGGTTCCCGAAAACGCCCACGCCCAGCGGCGAGGCCAGCGCCGGTTCCTGCACGAAGACTTTGCTCTTGTCCGCCTTCCCGTCGCCGTTCGTGTCCTCCAGCACCACGATCCGGTCGCCCTCCGGACGGCGGCCGCCCTTGCCGCGGTAGTTCACGCCCTCCGCGACCCAGAGCCGTCCCTGCGCGTCGAAGTCGATGTTCGTCGGATTGAGCAAAGCGGGTGAGGTCGCCCACACCGTGACCTCCAGTCCCTCCGGCACCGTGAAAAGCTCCGACGGCACCACCGTCGCGCCCGTATCCACGACCTCGACATTCCCCCGTCCCGCTCCCGCCGGCTTCCGCGTGAAGACCTGGAACTTCACCGAGGCATCGCTCGCCTTGCCGTTCCGTTCCATCCCGCCATCATCGATCGCGCCCTGCGCGGTGAGCCGCTCGACGCCTTCCGGCAGATCATACGCGATGACCGAGTAGGCGTGCGTGCCGATCCCGTTCGCGTAGCTCTTGCCCTCGACAAGGAGCGGCTTGTTCCCATAGGACAGGCCCTTCCTCGGCGCGCCGACCCCGGCGGTGGCGGATTTCCACGCCAGCGAGGTCAGATCCTTCGTCGAGCCATCGGCCAGGACGAGCTTCGGCTCGATCCACGCCGCCCAGTCGCAACTGATCCCGTCCTCGTCCGAAACCACGAGATACAGCTCCTTCGCGCCCTTCAGCGGGGCGTCGATCTTCACGAGACGGGGCTTCGTCGCGGTGGTCAGTTTCGCCGTCTCGAAGACCGGCTTGGCCCCGCCCGCGTTCCCCTGCCGGCGATTCTCCCGACGCGCGGGCTTCTTCTCCGGCGCGGCCTCCGGCTTCCCGAACCCCGCCTCGCGCTCGGTTTGCACCTCCGCCGCCGGGATCTTCTTGAATTCCCCCGCCTCCGGCAAGGTCAGGCGTACCGCCCTCCCCTTGTCGTCGAGATTCGCATTCAGCGCGTCCTCGGTCAGCGGCGTCGATTTCACCCCTTCCGCCGGCACCTCCATCTTCGCCGTCCAGACGATGGCATTGAGCACAAACTTGCGGAAGCCCTCGATCGCCCAGTTGCGGTGGTAATGCCCGCCGGTGAAGCCGACGCCGCGCCCGCCGTCCGCGCGCTCGACGCCCCACATCAGCGTCTGCGGCTTGTCGAGGCCGGCCACGCCGTGCTCGTTCCAGAGGTTGATGTACTTCTTCACATTCTCCCGCGTCGGCGTCGCCGTCAGCAGGTCCAGCACCTCCTTCCGCTCCTTGCGGAAACGGATGCTGTAGTAGAACTCGTCGTAGGCCTCGACCAGCGAATCGACCCCGCGCGCGATCGGATGATCCGGCAGCGCCTTCAGTTCCGCCACCCAGTGCGGGTTCACCGAGAACCCCGTCTCGAAGGCCCCGCCGATCCACGGACGGTAGTATTCCTCCCCCTCCTCCGGCGAGGGATGCACCGCGTAGTGCATGAACATGATCCCCGTCCCCGCCTTGGCCAGCGCGTCCATCTTCTCCCAGCCCTTGCCCACCACGCTCGTCCCGTCGGCATAGATCACGACCGCCTTCGCCCCGTCCAGCACCGAGTCGTCCGCCGGCCAGCCCTGGATCACCGTCGCCTTCACGTCCAGGCCGCTCTGTTCGTTCAGGGCCTTCGCCAGCAACTGGCAGCCCGCATGGAACTCGTGCTCGCCCGGCCCGTGGCTACGGCCTCCGGCGAGGAAAACGATCCGGTTCTCGGCCACCGCCGAGGCGGCGAAAGCGAGGAGGGCGAAAAGGGCGCTGGTCTGGGTCTTCATGGGTAAAATCGCGGGCTTGGGTCAGGGAAATCGGGCGACCGCGCCCGACAGGGCCCCATTCAACGGCGGGATTCCCCCGATTTCAAGTCCCCCGAGCCCCCCTCGACAGCGGGGGCGCCGCGTGCGATCCTCCGGACGGCATGAAAACCTTCCGGAACGTCGTCGCCGCCCTCGGCATCCTTCTCCTCCTCTACGGTGGGGCGTATTGGCGCTTCGCCCGGGAGGACATGCGCGGCGGCTACCTTAATATCGGACCAGCCTTCTCCTCCGACGTCGAATGGAGCGACTGGCGCAAGTTTTTCGTTCCCGTCGCCTCCATGGACTACCGGATGAACGTCGTACGCCCGCTCCGGAAGCGCCTCGTCGGGCACTGGAAGTCCGCGAATTCCGAGGACTTCGTCACATTCGCCCGCGACGGCCAGTGTTCTTTCCGCATCGGGGAAATAGAGCACGCCGGTAAGGCGGAAATCCTTGGGTCCATCTGCTACACGATGGATTTCGAGCGGGACCGCAAGTCCTATAACTTCAGTTTCCTCGCAGATCCCATCAGCGGCGAAAATATCGCCAGCGTGGACACCTATGATTGGGGCAATTTAGACCCCGACGCTTTTCTCCCCGATGGCGAACGCACCGAGGTTATCCTCACCAAGTCCCCCGACTAACCCATCCCCGCCCCCTCACCCCGGCGGCCA
>JAHEDC010000523.1 GCA_024641425.1 Verrucomicrobiales bacterium
GGAGAAACCCCGTCGTATTCCGCCAGAGCGGAGGATCAACCGCATCCACCGCCGTCACCGCCTCCCCGCCATCCGGGCGGACGAAAAACGCGCGATGGAGGCGGTTCCAAAGGTGGTCAGGCTCGTCGGCGTAAATCGTCGCTGCTTGCGACTCGGTGCGGCGGGCCTCGTCAGCGTGGCACAGAACGGCTGCGCTGAGCGTGAAAAAGGCGACGGTGCGGATGACAAGGGGGTGTTTGTTCATGGGTGACCTCCGATTGGTTCACCTATCTTCGGGCAAACTCCGGCGCTTGGCTACTCCAATCGCGGAGAGCACACGCATGCGCCCCCCGGCAAGCGAGCGCTCAAATCAAGCCAGCAAGGCTCCGTCGGCTTCGACCATGTCCTGGTGTGACAAGGGGATTGCGCGCTTCCGGCGGGGAGCCCGGTTTCGCCCGCCACAAGGCCCGGGGACTTGCGCATTCCGGGGCTTTCAAATCAGGGGCTTGCTAGAACGACACGGAAGAAATCCTGAGGCAGAGGAGCGCCGGAATTGCTCAACGGGAGGCGGATGACCGCGTCTGCCCACGCGATCGGATCCCCGAAAGGCTGCCAGATCTTCAGGTCCTGACTGTGCTCGATTTGATAGTCCTCGCCTGCTTTGGGAAAGAAGACCAGGGATTGTGTTTTCAGGTCGACGACCGGGATCAGCGAGGGATGGCTGTTCAGATCATCGGTCTGTGTGCCGGCGACCAGCTCTGCCGTATTGGAGAAGCCATCCTGATCATTGTCCTTGAAGGGCATCTCGTAGGCGCCAAGATCGACCGTGCCATCGCGAACGCGTGCCTCTCCGAGTACATCCTTGGTTGAGAGGGCCAGCGGATTGCTCCCCGCGTTGACGGCGGTGGAATCGAGCCGGAGGGCGAGGCCGTCGTCCGCGGTGGCGAAGATTCCGTCGGGTCCGTCCGGGTTGTCGACATCCCTGAAGACCTCGCTCGTCGGCAAGAGATGGGTTCCGCTCCATGATCCTCCGAGCATCGAGTAGGAGAAGTTTCTCGTCACTCCCGGGCCTGCGGCAATATCGCCTGCGAAGGAACCAGGAACGGTATTGCCCATCACGATCGAATTCTGAATTCCCAGGATGCCGGCGTCGGCGGCAACACCGGATGTATTCGCCGCGACCGTGGAATTGACAAGATTGAGTTCGGGAGTGGTGATGCCAAGATTGGAGGTTCCCGGGATAGAGACGAGGGCCCAGTTCGCATCTCGATTGCCTGTGATGACGCAACTTAGGATTTCGGCTTCCGACTGGCTTACGACGATGGCGGAACCGAGAACTCTTGCCGAGTTGTCGACCAGGACACACCCGAGAAACCGTGCCCGATCCGACAGGGTAACCGCGCCCCCACGATGGGTGGCCTCGTTGCCTCGAAAATAGCATTGCCGAAAATACGAACGGGACACCGACGACGAGGGGGCGAACGGCGCGTCATAGACGGCCCCTCCGTCATACCCGATGTTGTTGCTGAAACCCGAATGATCAAGGTTCATCCCGTGGCAGGCGGAACTAATGGCTCCGCCCCGTCCCCCGCGGGCAGTATTGCTTGAAAATTGACTGTCCCTGTCCCATAGAAAGGTTCCCGTTGCCCAGATGGCTCCGCCGCCGAAGGCCAGCCCATCATTCGGAACCGCCGTGTTCTGATAAAAATCGCATGCCGTGAAATCCAGAGATGCACCATGGCTGGCCACGACACCGCCATACCAGGCATGATTGTCCATGGCCCTGCATCCTTCGAAACGGGCATCGGTGTTATTCTGGTCGTCATAGATTAGAACCGCTCCGCCGGACCAGCGGTCGTTATCCACATAGTTTGCTCTGAGCACTGCATAATTGACGTCTAGCTTCAGTACATCCTGAAACAGAAAGGCTCCGCCTCCATCTCCCGAACTGTGATTCCACCCGAATATCCCTGAGAAAGACATGAAATTCTCCGAGTCCTTCACCGAGACCGCCCCTCCGCCGCCGTTCGAAAAGTTGCGGTAGAACGAGGTGCGGGACAGGTTGCAAAAGGCGTCCTCGATCGAGAGCGCACCCCCATTGCCCCCGGAACGATTGGTATCCAGGCTACCTGAACTCAGGGCAAGCTGCGAGGTTCCCTCAAGCCGGATGGCCCCGCCATCACCCGTAGACACATTTCCCAGGAAGGTGCATCCCGTAACTGTCGCCATGACTTGATTGGTCTCAATACAGAGGGCTCCTCCTTCCCCTGCGTGGTTGCCTTCCATCCAGCCTCCGAGAATCTTGAAGAAGGTCGGAGTATCCGGATTTCCGTAGACGTTCACCGCGCCACCCGTGCCCGTTGACTGGAGGAGAACATTGTCGTAGAACCAGCAATAGGTAAGGGTAAGATCAGGGCAGGCGGCGGCAAAGATGGCGCCACCGGCGCCATACGCCGTATTGCCCGTGAATTTCGTCGCCGGATACGCGGCCGGCCCGAAGATATCGGAGCGGATGTCGACATGAGAGGATCCGAAGTAGAATGCCCCACCTATCCCGAGGGAATGGTTGTAGCGTACGTCGGTGTCCACGATTCGCAGCTTGCTTGATTTGGCCCACAAGGCACTGCCGGACAGGCGGGACGTGTTGTAGATGAAGACACAGTTGAGGATAAGAAGATTTCCCTCCTCCATGTATATGCCACCGCCGCGCCCCTCCGTGGCGGTCCCGATGCCGTCGGCGGCTCCCCGGGTAACAATGAATCCGTCGATGACGACTCCGTCCTCGGTATCGCTGGCACTGATAATGTGAAAAGCATCATCGGTGTCATCATTCGGATCGCCGATGTTCCCGCTGAGCGTGGACTTGTGCAGGACGGGATCCCGCATTTCAAGGGCTTCCTCGTTTCCCCGGAACCCGCCGTAGAGTTTGATGAGTCTGGGCAAAAGAAAGGTGGCGCTGCGGGGCTCGGTGGGATCGGTAAGATCGCTGGGTTGATGCTCGCCGTTCTCGGTCACCCAGATCTCGTCATCCGGATCAGCCTCCCTGAGCGCCCAGGCAAGGGTCGGGTAGGCGTAGGCCCAGGTTTCGCCGTTCGGACCGGAGGCAGTACTGTTCGCGTCGACGCGGATGATCCGGGCATCGGAATCTGGAGTGAGCAACAGTCCGCATGTGATGAGGGCAAGAGTTTTGGATTTCGCGGTGTTCATGATGATCTCCTCTCACTGAACATGGCCTCTAGCCACCCCCCTTGACTTCGCGCGGTTTGCGATGGATTCCGCGGATACTGTGACGGGGAGAATGCATCGCGGATAATTGCAGCTTCGAGCGCCGGGTACCTGGCGGGCTGAAATGCAGAGGTCAGATTACTGCCATGCGATATTCTCACCGGCTCGCCACTGCCGGGCGCGGATGTTCGGCGACCCTGAGGAGTGCGCCAAAATCTGCCCAAAAACTCCGCGCGCATTGGGGCCGATTTGGTTATGGCACCAGGTTGGTTCTCCAGTCGATCGTCGGCTGGATGTCGGAGGTCACGGAGGTGGGCTTCAACCTGAGTCGCTTCGATGCCAATGGGTTCGCTCCCAGGCACCCGGTGGTCTTCTTTGTATGCGGACGCACGAAGGATCGTCGCGCTGCCGCGGGAAATGGAGGCACACCTCCGTCTTTTTCACCCGACCAACTCCCGGATGGGTTGGATGCCGGGGTCGACGAGGTAGTGGGGGCGACCGCTGGCGTCGCGGACGACAGCGGTGGCGAGGTCGAGGCCGAGGTTGTGGTAGAGGGTGGCGAAGACTTCCTGGAACTTCACCGGACGCTCGACGGGTTCCTGGCCGAGGCGGTCGGTCGCACCGATGATCTGGCCGGTATTCATGCCGCCACCGGCGAGGAAGCAGAAGTTCGCCTTCGGCCAGTGGTCGCGGCTGTTGTTGCCGTTGAGGCGCGGGGTGCGTCCGAATTCGCCCCACATGACGACGGAGACATCATCAGCAAGGCCGCGCTCGTGGAGGTCGGTGACGAGGGCGCTGAGGCCCTGGTCGAGGAGCGGGCATTCCTCGCGGGAGCGGGGGAAATTCATGCCGTCGCCGCCGTGCCAGTCCCAGCGGCTGTAGTTGAGCGAGACAACCCGCGCACCCGCCTCGACGAGCCGGCGGGCGACGAGGAAATTCCGCACCATCTTCGGCGCGCCGTCGCGCTGGTAGGTCGGGTCGTTCACGCCGTAGCGGTCGAGGGTTTTGGGATCCTCGGTGGAGAGGTCGAGGGCCTTGGAAAGGCCGCCGTCGGAGAGGATCTGGAGCGCCTGTCGGTTGTAGGCGTCGATGCCGTCCATCTGGCCGGTGGCATCGACGTCGCGTCGGAGGCCATCGATGGAAGCGCGG
>JAHEDC010000524.1 GCA_024641425.1 Verrucomicrobiales bacterium
CGGAGGGAGACGCGGGCGAAGTTGCGGAAAGCGATTCGCCAGGGTGTTACCATCGAAGAAGCAAAACGGCAGGATCTCGGGATTTTCTTCGGACTTATGGTTAAGACATGCCAGCGCCAGGCAGTCGCGCCCAATCCGGCGTCACGGAATGGCCTGGAATCGCTCTGGGATGCCTTTCATCCTACCGGACAACTTCGCCTTGGCCTCGCGCGTTACAAAGGGCGCCCCGTTTCCGGAGCCCTCTCCCTTCGCTTCGGAACGCGACTAAGCATCTGGAAAAAGGGCTCCGATCCCGATTTCCTGCACCTTCATCCTATGGAACCGCTTTACCTCGACGCCCTTGAATGGGGGTGCCGCACGGGTGCGCAATACTGTGATCACGGGAGTCTGAAGCAAGAAACCGCCGAGGCCCTTCTGGCCGGAAATCCCCTCACCGACGCGATGAAGGGCAGCCGGGATTTCTATAACATGCGCTTCGGCGGCTATCCCGCACTCCTCCCCGAGGCACGGGTCTGGTTTCACAATCCCTATCTCCGCGGCCTCTACCGATTCGGCGCGTGCAGTGCCCTCGGATCTCGCCTCCTCCGAAACCGCTACCGGTGCTGATCGGTGCATTCGATGCGAGCGGGCCCGGAGAGATCCCCGACACCGGCACGAGTCCGGACCACGTTGGGGATAATCAGTGGCTGCGACGTGCCGGACAACGATGAAGAAGCCCTGTCTTTGGGCCCAACGCCGTAGCCGATTCCGCCTTTGCGGAGGGAAGGCCAGGCAGCGGGCGCGCGCGTGAAGGAAGGCCTTGTCTCATGTGGGAGGATCCACTATTGTTCCGCACATCGCGAGGGTACCTCCCAAAACCGGATTTCAGCCTCTGGCGTCGATCACGGACCTCCCCGCCAGCGCACCATCCCAAGCGCTACGATTCCGCTGCCGATCTTCAATCTTCCCCGCTCCTTGCCGTCGTCCCTCAAAGCTCGAAGCTCCCCCCTCCTCCCAGAGTCCTTTGAACAAGCCTTCTTCGAGTAAACCCGTAGCGGGCGGACTGGAATCGGAAGCCGCCCCCATCCGCCCGGCGGTGTTGGATTGGTTGAGTGATCGGGATCTGTTCGAGTGGGACGACTTCGTGCGCTCGCATCCGGAGGGCATGGCCTATTATCTCTCGGGCTGGAGGGCCTTTCTCGAAGAGGTCTGCCCTCATCTCAAGGGAGGCTGGCTCGTGCTGAGGGATGCCGATTCCGGCGGAATCCGAGCGGGGCTTCCCGTTTATCAGGCGACAAGCCTGATGTTGCAGAACCGGCTCATCAGTTCTCCCTTCGCCACACTGGGAGGCCCGCTGGTCACTTCCGAAGCGGATCTCGCACATCTCCTTCGAGACCTCCCCGAGGCCCTCGCAAAGCACGCCTGCCGTCGCCTCGAAATCCGCGGACTCAGACCCTCGCTCGTTCGCAGCGAGAGAATACCCGCGAGCGAGACCCCTTTCCTCCACCACTACGTCGATCTCCCCGGTAATTCCGTGGAATTGCGATCCCGAATATCGAAGGGGGTGCGCCGTTGTATTCAAAAGGCAGGCAAGGAAGGCGTCGAGATCCACACGGGGGTCTCCGAGGAGGTCCTCGCGGCTCTCGCCACCATGCATGCCCGCACCCGTCGTCGCCTGGGACTTCCGGTCTATCCCAAAGGCTTCTTCAGTGCCCTGACCCGGCACCTTCCCGATTCCGCTGTTACGGTGCATTCAGCGGTGCGGCAGGGCGAGATTCTCGGAGTGCTCCTGAGCCTGGATCTCGGGGATTGGGTCATCGCCGAACACATTGGCTCCACCGAAGGAGGCAAGGCCCTTGGGGTCAATCACGCCCTCTTCTGGAAGGACCTCGAAAGGGCTATCGGCTCGGGTTACCGCCATTACAGCTTTGGTCGCACGGCCCATGACAACGCCGGTCTCATTCAATTCAAGCGGGCCTGGGGCTCGAAGGAGGAGACGCTCTCGAATCTGGTTTTCCCGCCTGTCCCTTACCCGGGGGATAAAGCGGTAACAATCCGGTCGGGGCCGGGTATCGTGCATCGCCTCACCCGCTGGGGCTTTCGGACCCTGCCCGAGCCGCTCGCGCGCCTCGCCGGTGGGATCTTCTACAAACATTGGGCATAAGGCGAGCGGGATTGCGGATAACCGCCTTCTTCTTCAATCTCCGTGGGACCTCATGCTTCCGCGTTCGCCCTTTACCCTGAGAAACTCGTCCCCTGACAGGGACGGCGTGGCGGACCCCGAAATTCCGGCATTCTGAGATCCGCAAAAACAAACTTGCACCCGCAACGAAGAAAGAAGAGAACCAAGGACGCACATTTCAGCAGAGAAACCCATCGGATGAAGCAGGAGAACGAAACGGAAATGAAAAGGGCAGAGACCGGAGAAGCGGGCCCGCCGGCAGAAGGCGCGAAAGACCTGACCCCGGGCGCGAAGGGCCAGTGTGTGGAGGGACGGACAATGAGTTCCTCCCTGCGCCGGTTCGCCATTCTCTCCGCCCTTCTCGCACTGGCTTACGGCTGGGTGCTTGTTCCCCTCGTCGTCTACGCATCGGGAAAGGATCTCCACTCGCACATCCTCCTCATTCCCTTCGTCTCAGCCTATCTCATTTACGGGGATCGCCGGAAACTTGCCGATCTTCCGCGTCCGTCGTTGGGCGGCGCGGGCATCTTCGCACTTCTCGGCCTTGGATCGCTGGTGGCGGCGCTCGTGTTCGGGACCGGGAATGCGGCATTGAGTCGGAACGACTTCCTTGGGCTCGCCACTTTCTCCTTCCTCTCCTTCCTCGTCGCGGTCGGATTCATCATCCTTGGCAAGCAGGGAATGCGGGCCTTCGCCTTCCCCTTCGCCTTCCTCGTCTTCATGATCCCCCTGCCCGACACGGCGGTCGTCGCTTTCGAACGCTTCCTTATGGCCGCCTCGGCAGAAGCGGTCGACCTCTTCTTCTCCCTCGCCCACCTACCCTATCTCCGCGACGGCCAGGTCTTCCAGATTCCGGGCATCACCCTTGAGGTCGCCCAGGAATGCAGCGGCATCCGCTCGAGTTGGGTTCTCTTCATCACGAGCCTCCTTGCCTCCTATCTTTTTCTCCGGGGCCCGTGGAAGCGCACGCTCCTCGTTTCACTCGTCATCCCGCTCGGAATTCTGCGCAACGGCTTCCGTGTTCTGGTTCTCGGGATGCTCTGCGTCCATTACGGTCCCCACATGATCGACAGCGCAATCCACCATCGGGGCGGCCCCCTCTTTTTCGCCCTTTCCCTCATTCCGCTTTTCATCCTACTCTGGTGGCTGCGCCGCATCGAGAACCAGGCGACCTCGCCCGATAATCCGAAAGCCGGAGAGTCCCACTGAAAATCGAGATCGACGAATCATCAGAATTCCATTATCATCCTGACTTGAGAACCATGACCCGCCCAACCACACTCCGTCCGATCCTCCGCTCCGTGCCCGGTATCCTCGCCCGCATCTCGGCGGCCCTCCTGATCCTCGCCGGATGCGAAACCACGTCCCAAAAGGGAGCCACTTCTTCCGGGGATGACAGGATCAGTTCCAACACCCTTGCCGCCGGAGACGTCATCACCGTCGCCTATCCCTCGGCCGCCGAGCTGAACCAGACCCAGAAGATCCGGCTCGACGGAAAGGTCAGCCTACCGATGGTCGGAGAGGTCAGCGCGGTCGGAAAATCACCCAAAGGACTCCAGGACGAGCTGGCCGGGAAATACGCGGAATTCCTGCAGGATCCCAAGGTGATCGTTAGCCTGGAAAGTTCGGTGGCCGTGGTTTACGTGAACGGGGAAGTCCGGGCGCCCGGAAAAGTTTCCCTCGAACGCCCGATGACCGTTTTCGAGGCCATCATGGAATCGGGCGGCTTCTCGCCACTCGCGAATTCCGGCAAGGTCATCCTGACCCGACCGGAGGGGGGCAAACTCCAGCGCCATGTCCTCAACCTCAAGAAGGATTCCGATGACGCGGTTTTCCTCGTGAAGCCCTTCGACACCATCACGGTGAGCCAGAGCTGGTTCTAGGGTGCCCCGCCCTCCGTCTTCAATTGGTAGAATCGTCGGCCGCTCTCCGTGTCGGGCCAGCCGTCAATCAGACGAACGCCCTCTTCTCCGCGGATTTCCACCGTTTCCAGAAGGAACCACTCCGCGAGATCCTCGGAATACTCGACACGAACGGATTCACCGACCAGCCCCTTCACCTCAAGGATCGCGCGCTTGGGTTCACGGGATCCGGCCGTGGGCTGGCTCCATTGGAGCGAAAGCGTCGGAGCGGGACGTTCCAACACCACGACCGCGAGGGGAGCGCTCGTTGCGGTCGCTCCCGCGTTATCG
>JAHEDC010000525.1 GCA_024641425.1 Verrucomicrobiales bacterium
AACGCACCCAAGGCCTACTGGGATCTCTACGATCCCGCCACCCTCCCCGCGCCCAGCCCCCTCGGCCCGCCCGCCGGAGCCAATGCCGCCACAATCACGAACTCCGGCGAGATCAACTCCTACTCGGGCGGCAGCGACCGTGACCTCCTGCGCCACGCCTACTTCGCCTGCGTTTCCTACACCGATGCCCAGATCGGCAAGGTCCTCGCCGAACTCGATACCCTGGGCCTCTCCGACAACACCCTCGTCGTCCTCTGGGGCGACCACGGCTGGCGCCTCAACGATTACGGAACGATCGGCAAGCACTCGCTTCTCGAACGCGCGCTCGAGGCCCCGCTCATCATTCGACCGCCCGCCAGCCTCCGCCCCGAAGCCTTCGCCGGCATCGCCGCCGAAGGCGTCGTCGAGGCCATCGACATCTATCCGACCATCGCCGAACTCTGCGGGGTCACTCCGCCCGCCTCCGCCGCCGGCTCGTCGCTCGTGCCGATGCTCCGCAACCCCTTCGCTCCGGGAAAGAACCACGCCTACTCGCGCTGGGGTAACCTCACCACCATCCGCACCTCCGGCTGGCGACTCACGAACACCAACGGGAGCGACAACGACCTCTACGACCTGTCCTCCTTCCGCTACGAGCTGCAGGATGTTTCCGCCGCCCATCCCTCCGTCGTCGCCGCTCTCAGCGGCTCTCTCGCCACCCAGGGCACTCGCCCCGGCCTCTCTTACGCCGCCTGGGCCGGCGGGAATCCCCTGCTCGCCGATCCCCTCGGCGATGCCGACCACAGCGGCGGGTGCAATCTGCTCGAATACGCCGCAGGCACCGATCCCCTCGATCCGTCCTCCCGACCCGCCGGCGAACTGACGACCGAGGACCTCAGCGGCATCGGGCTCTCGGACGCCGAAACCATCTTCAGCTACCGCGTCGCCGGCCTCGCCGACGATGCCACCGTCCTGCCCGGCACCTCCACCGATCTCGAACATTGGTTCTTCGAGCCGCTGCAATTCCTCGATGCCACCGGCCTCGGCGGGGATTCCATCCGGCTGCGCTTCCGTCTCACGGATGCCGATGCCCCGACGCGCTTCTTCCGCATGCAGGCCACTGAACCCACGCCACCCTGATCCGGCCTCATCGCAATCCACCCTTGGAACTCCCGCCAACGGCGGCCTGATCACTCACTATCGCTTCGATAGCTTTACAAAGACATCCGGCGATGGCAATGATCTGGTCGCCGGCAAGGGAACAACTTCCATCACTCCGGAGCCAGCGGACCCTCCAACGCACGGGGGGTGGGTTTCTGTTGGAAGCCATCGTCGGCGAAGGGCGCGCCCCGGAGTTCGCGCCCGCCTCGGCGCGGTAGCTCCGGATGATTGCGGCGTTTCCACGATTTCGCTCTACGGGCTATTCTCCACAGTGGCTCGCTGTCGTGATCCCGATTCCGAACGGCAGAAGATCGCGACCCTACTCTCCCCTTGCCACATTCTGCCTTTCGATCACTCCACCACTATCGAGGCCACGCGCATTCGCTGGAGTCTGGAGTGAAAAGGGAATCTTATGGGCCCCATGCTATCTCGCTCGCCGCCCAGTCCCGTCGCATTGGATGTCCTTCTCGTGTTGCGGAACACCGGCGAATTCTCGCGCGTCGACGGGCTGCCGTGGAAGAATTGGCAGACCGACGATTGAAGGCAAAACCCTTCTCCAATCTTTCTGCCAAAAATCTTCCTGCCAATCCCTCTCACCGTTCGCGGATCAACCCGTTCAACGAAGTCCGATACCGCACCCGCACAAACACGAAGAGCCCGACCGCTATCGCGCCGAAATACCAGGGCAACCACTCCAACGCACCGGCGAAGGCCGTTTGCTGGCGCTCGTCGTCGGCCATAGTTGAGGGAAGCCCGCCCTTGATCCCCGCCGTCAGGCTTCCGAAGGCCTTGGTCACGATGCCGAAGGCGATGTTCGTGGCCAGGCCGCGGAAACTGAGGATCGTGGCCCGCCGGGCGGAAGGTGTGATCGCGTTCAGGTAGTGCGAGCCGAAATACTGGAGGAAGCGCATCGAAAGGAGCATCGGCAGGAGGAGCACGACGCCCCATTGCGGCACCGGATGCGCGAGGGCGAGGCAGCCGGCGAAGACCAACCCCGTCACGAAAAGGAAGTTTGCCGAAGGCGACCACGACCGCAGCATGCGCTCGCAGACCCCCGCGATGACGATTCCCAGGAGCGAAACGGCCGCCCCGATGAGGCCGAAGACTTTCTCCGGGATCTCCAGCAGGCGGTAGACGTTGCTCGCCACCGTGTAGAAAAGCCGCACCACGCTGTCGTAGAAGAGCGTGTAGAGGACAAGGACGAGGGCCGGCGGCGTGCGGAGAATCCACCGCGCGGCCTCGCCCATCCCGAGGAAGCTGGCGATGAGCGGATGGCGCGGCGGCGCTTTTTCGGCGGACGCTTCCTCCGAATCGGGCACCGGCTCCTTCATCATGAGGGAGACCACGAGGGCCGCGCAGGCGGTGACGAGATTCAGGTAGAGCGGGAACTTCACCGTCGTCGCGCGGTCGAAGCGCATGTCCGAGCCAAACCACGCGAGGATGCCATTGACGAATTCCGACGAATAGACCGCCGCGCCGAGGGCGGAGCTGAGGACGAAGCCGACCGACATCCAGACCATGAGCGAGCGCATGACCTTCGGCCAGAGCGTCCCTCGCTCGCCCTTCGGCAGGCTGTCGTAGGCCAGCGCCTCGTCGGCCCCGCTCGCCGCCGCCTCCGCCGCGCCGCTGAGGATCCGGTTGACGAGGAACAGGACGAACACGAGGCCGCTGCCCACGGGAGTCAGGCAGAGGACGAGCATTTCCAGGATCATGAAAATCGACGCGGCGACCACCAGCGTCCGCCGTCCCAACTGGTCCGCGAGCGCGCCCGACGGCACTTCCAGGAGCACGATCGCGATCGCCCAGACCAGGTTCAGCGTCGTGAAGGCATCGACCCCGAGGCCGAAGTCGAGGAACAGAATGAAGTAAACCGGGTAGTAGAACCGGCAATTGAAGAAGATTCGGAATAGGACGAAAAGGCGGGCGTTATCCATGGTCGATGGAAGACCGGCCCGAAGAGAAACGAGGGAGCCGGAACGCCTATCCTACCCGGCGGGGCGCTGGAGGAAAGCGGATTTCGCCGTGCCGTTCTCAATCGTCCCCGGTATCCGCGCGGCGGATCATGGGGAGGAAGACGATCCCCCACACGACGGAGGCGGCGGCCCAGCAGAGGGCGGCGTAGATGTAGTGGGAGACCATGATCTTCGGGACGAAATCGGCGACGACCCGGGTCAGGAGCGCCATGAGAACGAGCCCGCCGACCCAGCGCATGGAGACGAGTTTTCCCATCGCGACGGGAAGCCTTCCCCCGTGCCCGAGAAGAACGCGGGTGCCCACGCTGAAGATGAGGAGACCGAAGCCGCCGATGAAAAGGAAGTGCTCGAGGGCGATTCGGCGGGTCGGGAGAAAGCCGCCCGCGACAAGACCGAGGAGGACGCTGAAGAAGGCGAGGCGCAGGCATGTCGCGAGCGTTCCGCCCGCCGGTTGGCGACGGAGAAAGGGCACGTTCCGGATGAGATAGGCCCAGCCCACGATGAGGCGCAGGATTCCAGCGGTGCGGTTCCATTCCGCGGCTTCGAGGAAGAAGGACACGAGGAGAAGGACACCGCAGGTCAGCGCCTCAAGGCCCGGTGATCCGCCACGTTTCGGCGCCTCCGACGACGGACGCGCAACGAAGAAGCGGGGAAAGAGAAAGGCCCCGATGCCAAGGACGGGCAGGAGCAGGAAGGCCTCGTGCAGGAGCAGGCGCGCGAGGCGGAAGCGGAAGGGACTTGTCTCCCAATGGGGTTCGGCGAGCAGGAGGACAAGGCCCGTGACCGCCGAGAGCAGCCCGAAACCGACAAGGGCGAAGCCCGCCGGGGGCCGGTCTTCGGAGAAAAAAAGGGCCCGCGCGCCCATCATCGTGATGAGAGAAAGGAGTTCGGCGAGGAAAAGGGCGTCGCCCAGGATGACTTGGTTCGAGAGATGCGCGAAGAGCACCGCGCCGTGGAGGACGAGCAGCCAGCCGAGTTCGAGCGGCCGCAGTCGCGGGGCTTCCAGCATCCGGGGCATCGCGGTGCCGAGAAACCCGACCGCGAAGGCCCCGGCGAAGCCCTCGATCATGATCCGGGCGTGGGCAACGTTCGGGTAGTAGCCGAGCCACCCGGCATAGAGCATCGGCCACAGGGAAACCCCCGCGATCCCCGCCACGGTGCCGATCAGGAAGAAGACGCGGAAGGGCTCCGAGGGCAGGAGACCGATCCACTCAGTTAGGGAAAGCGGGCGAC
>JAHEDC010000526.1 GCA_024641425.1 Verrucomicrobiales bacterium
CTTCCATCCCTCGAAGCGGCATTCCCGGAAGTCCGCGCGATCCGCGTCCACCCGAAGGGCCGGAGCGGGCACTCCGGGCCCGAAATCATTGATCACACCGATCCCCACCGCTGAAAACCCCTCGCCCCCGACCACCAGCGTGGCCGCCACGGGCGCTCTCACCGATTCGCCCTTTCCCCAGACGATCCGCGTCTTCTTCGCGTCGCTTCCGATAAGGGCGAGATTCGGCTTCGTCGCCGGAACGGTCACCGACTCCCGGTAGCTTCCCGGTTGAATGTAGACCTCCACACGCTCCGAAGCCTCCGTCGGCACCGCATCCACCGCAGCACCCACCGAGCGGAAATCCCCGCTCCCGTCCTCCGCCACCACCAGCGGCGGAGCCAGCGGATCGCGGATCACTGGCGGCGCGGCGGCGGGACGGTTCGGCCATTTCATTTGCCACTTCTCAAACTCCCGCGCCACGTTGTCGCCCTCTTTGTTGTACCAGGAATAGCCATTCCGTCGCTCGTATTCAATCTCCTCGATTCGATAGCGCTTCACCGAATCCCGACCGGCGAAGATCGGACGATTCGTCCCGATTTCGTAAAAGCGCGCCCAAAGCGGCGGCGCCTCCTTGTCCTCGACCATCACCTTGTTTCCCTCCCGTTTCTCCTCGCGGAGTCCGGAAATCCTCGCCGTCTCGAACCAGGCCGCGCCGTCCTCGATCGCCCCCACCATCCGCGGGTTCGGCTCCCCCAGGCGCATCAGGAAGACCAGCACCCCCGCGCTCTCCCCGCCACTGAGCGAAACAAGTTCGAAGGCCCGGGCCGGGCGCGGACGCAGATTCCGCTCGTCATGCTGCGCGCACCAGACCGTGCGGCGGCCATCGACGACGATCTGGCAGTCCAAAAGACAGTCCACTCCGCGGGCGACCGCGTCTTCCGCCGCCCTCCGGCGATCCTGATCCACCCATCCGAAAACCGCGTCATCTCCTGAGACGTCCTTCAACAAGCCCAGCAAACCCGCCATCGTCCCGTCATTCAACGTGATATGCCGCGCGTAATGCTCGTCCGGCGGATAACGCTGCGGCCAACCGCCCCGCTCGCCCTGTGCCCCAAGAACCGCGTCGATTCCGCGCAAGGCCCCGTCTCGGAAGCGCGCGTCGCCCGTCGCCGCGAACACCCGCCCCAGCAGACGGATCTCATCGCGCGTCGCCCCGTTGTCGAACGTCCCCTCCAGCGTCGCCACATCCCCGGCAAAGGCGGCCACCGTCGTTTCCCCGTTCTTCGGCCACGCGCCATTCGGCCCCTGCCAGGTGAGCACGGTCTCCGCGATCCGCCTCGCCTCCTTCCCCTCGAACCAGCTCTCCTCTTTCTTCAGATACCGACCGCAATTCGCCCCCGCCCCTCCGGTGAAAAGCAGGGCCGCGAGACAGGCGACGCCGAGGAAGAGCGAAGATCGGGAGGTATTCATGCGTTTCGGACCCGATCCTGCCGCAACCGGACTCCCGATGTCCACGCCTTTCCTCAAGTCGCCCGGGAAGTAAGGACTGGACATTCCCCCCGTTTCCGGGCATCGGTTTCCCTTCGCCATGTTCCTCAAACTCGAAAACATCCAGACCCACTTCCCCATCACCGAGGGAGTCCTCTTCAAACGCCAGGTCGATGTCGTCCGGGCCGTCGATGGCATCAGCCTCGACATCGAAAAGGGCGAGATCCTCGGCCTCGTCGGCGAGTCCGGCTGCGGGAAATCGACGCTTTCCCGCACCATCATGCAGCTCATTCCCGCCACCGGCGGCAAGGTCTTCCTCGAAGGCCTCGAACTGACCGCCCTCCCTCCCGAGGCCGTGCGGAAACAGAGGATCAACTTCCAGATGATCTTCCAGGACCCCTACGCCTCGCTGAATCCGCGTATGAGCGTCTTCCGCACCCTCGCCGAAGCCATCCGCACCCGCCACCCCGACGCCAGGGGAGCCGGTCTCAACCAGCGCGTCAACGAACTCATGGAACGCGTCGGCCTCGACCGCCGCTTCGTCCGCCGCTATCCGCACGAATTCTCCGGCGGGCAGCGCCAGCGCATCGCCATCGCCCGCGCCCTCGCTCCCGAACCGAAGCTCATCCTCGCCGACGAGCCCGTCTCCGCCCTCGACGTCTCGATCCAGAGCCAGATCCTCAACCTCCTCCGCAAGCTCCAGCGCGAACTGAACCTCACCATGATGTTCATCAGCCACGACCTCGCCGTCGTCCGCTACATCGCCGACCGCATCGCCGTCATGTTCGCCGGAAAGATCGTCGAACTCGGCACCGCCGACGAAGTCATGGGCAATCCCCAACACGACTACACGAAAAAACTCCTCTCGGCGATCCCCCGCATCGACGTCCAGGCCATGGCTTCGTGAAGGATGCCGCAGCAAACACGTCCTGGTCTGAATCGTTTCGATTTGGCCCGCCAGATTCGCCGCCCCTGTGGCCTTGTTCGGGCCGCATTCCCCCAAATCCCGCCTTCGCTCAAGCGCGGCAGTCGTGAGCGCAGGTAACTCGGGAGACTCCGGTGTGCTTGGGCAAACCGCGTCTCGAAAGTCCCGCAGCACCCTGATCCGCAGGGACAAACCCGCACTTCCGCGGTCATGAGGCAGTCAAGGCCCTCCCCGAATCCCCATTGTCTTCTTTTTCCGTCCTGCTACGTTTTCAATCCATGTTACCGCTTTCCTCCCATCGGCGGGCGCTCCCGCTGTGCCTTGCCCTCCTGTCCGCCTTTGCCCTCCGAGCCTCCGCCGCCGAGATCCTTCTCAGTGAGTTCCTGGCCAGCAACAGTGGCGGGCTCACCGATCAGGATGGCGACGATTCCGATTGGATCGAACTCTCCAATATCTCGGCGGTGCCCGTGAATCTCGCGGGGTGGTATCTCACGGACAACGCTCTCGTGCTCGACAAGTGGGCCTTCCCGAGCGTGACGCTCGCTCCCGGCGCGAGACTGGTCGTCTTCGCGTCGAACAAGAACCGCGCGGTCTCCGGCGCGGAGTTGCACACGAACTTCAAGCTGGAGACCAATGGCGAATACCTGGCGCTGGTGCGGCCCGACGGGGTGACCGTCGAACACGCCTACGCTCCCGCCTATCCGCAGCAATATCCCAACATCTCCTACGGCAGCGGCGCTCCGACCGGCGGTTCGACCGTTTCCCTGATCGGGCCGGAATCGCCTGTCCGCTTCAAGATCCCCGCCGACAATTCCGAAGACATCGGCGGCGCGAATCCCTGGAACGCGACGGGCTTCAGCGACAGCGCCTGGACACTCGGCGGCCTCGGGGTCGGTTACGCCAACGCGCCGAACGATCCCTACGATGAGTTCATCGGCCCGGGAAGCGATGTGCAGGCAATGGTGGGAACGAACACGACGATCTACCTGCGCGTACCGTTCACCATCGGGGATCCCGCGTCCGTCTCATCGCTGGCCTTCAGCGCCCGCTACGACGATGGCTTCGCCATTTATGTCAACGGTAGCCCGGTGCTCGCGTCGGCGAACCTGCCCACCGATGGCATTCTCGATTTCGACGCGGAGGCGGGCGCGTCCCACGATGACGCGGAGGCGGTTGCGTTGCAGTCGTTCCCGGTCAACCGAAACGCGGCCCCCCTCGTCGCCGGGACGAACATCCTCGCCGTCCACGGACTCAACCGGGGGATCAACAACTCCGACTTCCTTTTCGACTGCGAGCTGGACGCCCAGATCACGCCGCCCGCCGGAACCACGGATCTGATCTACATGCCGATTCCGACACCGGGCTCGGCGAACGGCGGCGGGGTGACCGATCTCGGTGCGGTCATCCGCAAGGTAACCGAAAATCCCCCGCGTCCGGTCGCCGCGACGCAGACAGCGCTCCTCGTCACGGCCGAGGTCACCCCCACGAAGGACGCGATCTCTGGCGTGACTCTCTTCCACCGGCAGAGCTACGACCCCGAGACTTCCATCGCGATGAAGGACGACGGCGTTGCACCCGATGCCGTGGCCGGGGATCGGATCTTCAGCGCGAACGTGCCCCTGGCGGGGCTGACTCCCGGCGAGATGCTGCGCTGGCGGGTCGAGGCGACGGATAGCGATGGCACCGTCTCGAAGGAACCGTTCTTCGCCGAACCCCTCAATTCCCCTCAATACTTCGGTACGGCCGCCCTTGATCCTACCTTGGTTTCCAACCTGCCCGTCCTCGAGTGGTTCATCCAGAACCCGGCTACCGCCAACGTGCGCACCGGAAGCCGCGCCTCGGCGCTCTTTCAGGGCGAGTTCTACGACAATATCTTCTGCCGCGTGCGCGGCAATTCCTCGGCCGGGCTCAATAAGAAGAGTTACAAGTTCGACTTCAATGCCGGCGACC
>JAHEDC010000080.1 GCA_024641425.1 Verrucomicrobiales bacterium
CACCGAGCTTCCGCTCGATGGTTCCTCCACGGCCCCCTTCCGCGCCCTCACCGTCCACAACGCCCGCGGCAACAACCTCCGCAGCATCACCGCCGCCTTCCCCCTCGGCTGCCTCACCTGCGTCACCGGCATGTCCGGCAGCGGCAAATCCACCCTCGTCGACGACATCCTCCGCCGCGCCCTCTTCCGCCGCTTCTACCAGTCCAAGGACCTCCCCGGCGCCCACGACGCCATCACCGGCCTCGACCACATCGACAAGGCCATCGTCATCGACCAGGCCCCCATCGGCCGCAGCCCCCGCTCCAACCCCGCCACCTTCACCGGCGTCTTCACCGTCATCCGCGACCTCTTCGCCAAGCTCCCCATGGCCAAAGTCCGCGGCTACAAGACCGGCCGCTTCAGCTTCAACATCCCCGGCGGCCGCTGCGAGGCCTGCCAGGGCGACGGCCTCATTCGCATCGACATGCACTTCCTCAGCGACATCTACGTCACCTGCGACGCCTGCGCCGGACGCCGCTACAACCAGGACACCCTCGACATCACCTACAAAGGCAAGAACATCGCCGAAGTCCTCGCCCTGAGCATCGACGACGCCACCCGCTTCTTCACCCGCGTCCCCCAGATCCACGAGAAACTCCGCGCCCTCGGCGAAGTCGGCCTCGGCTACATCAAGCTCGGCCAGAGCGCCACTACCCTCTCCGGCGGCGAGGCCCAGCGCATCAAGCTCGCCGCCGAACTCGGCAAACGCGCCACCGGCAGCACCCTCTACCTCCTCGACGAGCCCACCACCGGCCTCCACTTCTCCGACATCGAGACCTTGCTCAAAGTCCTCTTCCGCCTCCGCGACGCCGGCAACACCGTCATCGTCATCGAGCACAACCTCGACGTCATCAAATCCGCCGACTGGATCCTCGACCTCGGCCCCGGCGGCGGCTCCCACGGCGGCCAACTCATCGCCCAAGGCCCCCCCGAAACCGTCGCCAAATCCCAGGAAAGCCTCACCGCCCGCTACCTCCGGCGGCTACTTCCGTCATAGCAATGCCTCCGCGACTAGTGATTCCGCAGGCATTTGAACGTCATCGCGGCATTGCTTCTACCTGCCTCTGGGGGACTTCCGAATCCTCACGATAGCTCCTAGATATATCTTCCGGAAACGTCCTACCGTTCGAGTAGGGCACCACGATGGGCGACCTTAATTTCAGGTCGCTGACGTCGATGCGGTTCGGCCCCTTCCTCAGGGCAAGATCGCGAAGCGCGATCTGATATCTCACGGTATTCGAAGCGGCTGCTCGCGTGAGCAGCAGATACTTCCCATCCTCGGGAACGATGACGGTGGCCGCATCGCCTTCGAGGACAATGGTGCGGGCCTGCGTTCCGTCGTAAGGCACGACCGCGACATACGCTTCATAAGTTTGGAAGCCCGCTTCATCGTAGGCATAATGAATCAGGTTTCCGGTCAGTCCTCCCTTGAACTGCGCGGCTCGGATTCGTGATCGGTTGCCTGGTCTGACGGAGACGAGCCGGTAGAACGAATCGTCGAAGGCAAGGCCAACGCCCCACCAATCACCCTCCGGCTGGCCCTCGGCGCGCAGCCACTCATAGTTGCAACTAATATCCTGCCTCGGATGGGAGGGGTCCCACAAAACACCAAATCTTGTGCTGTAGTTTAAGGCATGGGTCGCCGTGCCTCCGAATCCGACTTCCCGTTCACCCTTGAAACCCGTTGTTCCCGTTATCTTCGCGGTATAGCCGTAATGCCCCCTTTTAAGAATGACGCGTTTCCTGACGGCGTTCGGAATCATCTTCCCGTCGGTCATCTCATCCATCACATGATCGTCAAACTCCAGCTCGATCTGACATTCCTGGGGAGTGTTCTTCAGGATCTTGAATCCCGTCGGGTCGTCGACCATGCTTCCACCCACGTAAGTCCAATCGCCGAAGTCCTTGTCCTGAGCGAGGACGTACTCATGGCCTCGCTTCAGGTAGATCACATGCCCCGCCTTCTGGGTTCCCAAATATCCCTTCTCTCCTGGTTGCCCCAAATGACACGGATAGCGAACCCGAATGATTCCGTTGTCGAGGACCACGCTTGAAGGCTCCAGCGCAGGCGTTCCGGATACTGTCTCCCACTCTGTTTCGTCCGCGGACCCATGCGTATTGAAAATGACGACCGGATCGACGTCTTGCGAGTGAGCGTGAACGGACCACAGGACGGCGGACGTAACGAGAACAGAGACCTGGCATCTTTTACCGGTGTTCATAGGAAGTGTTGAAGCATAATCGTAACGCGGGTGTAGGCAGAAGGTAACACTTTGAAAGAGGGAGTGGGCGTGTTTTCTGATCGGACTCGAGGACGCCAGGGTTTCACAGTCGAACCGTGACGGCGCGCCGGAGACGCGGTCAATGGAATCACTGGCCCCGCGTTGCCTCGCTCGCGCCTCCTCCCACGCGGAAGGCGCGGGCTCGCGGGAGGCGATTCCTGAACCCGGAGGGTTCGCGGCCACAGCAACCGGGGGTCGAGGGACGCACGACCGAGACCCCCGGTGCCCCCCGCGCCGGGATCGATCCCGGCAGGGATCGCGGCCCGCCGGTGCGCCGCAAAGCGAAGCCTGCGGGCTCCTTCGGAGCGCGGAAGTTCCCCTTCCGCCTTCACAAATCGCCGCAGTCTGGACGGCGGCCGTTCCTCTGCCGTTTCGCCCTTCATCCCCGACAAACCCTTCCCCCGTCAGCGGCGTCGCCAGACGGCCCGCTCCGCACCACGGCCAGTGCGACTGGCCTCCCCCGCAAGGCGGAAGAGGAACTTCCGCGCTCCGAAGGCCGGCCCATCCCTCCTTCCCAAAATGGGCGCAGCAGTTTGGGAACGAGATGAACGACTGTCCCCGCGTGGCCTCGCCCGCTTCCGCTTCCCACCGGGAGGGCTCGGGCCCGGGGGAGGCGGTTCCTGAACCCGGAGGGTTCCCGGCCCCAGCAGCCGGGGGTCGAGGGAGGCACGACCGAGACCCCCGGTGCCCCCCGCGCTAGCATCGATCCCGGCAGGGATCGCGGCCCGCCGGTCGTCGCCCCGGGCGCACGCCTTTCCCTCGTGCCCACGCTCCCGCTCGGACCCGCACCGGGCGGGCGAGGCTTCGGCCCCGTTTCATCCTTGGCGATGCTCCCCGGAACCTCCTGTCGGGCGCCCGCGCTTACAGCGTCGCCTCATCCGAATCCGCGGTCTCGGGCGCACAGAGGCTTTTACTGTAGAATCCAGACGGATCGAAACAGCAGACCCGCCGCTTTCCGGACGCAAGCATCTCACAGGCATTTTCTACCCGGCGTCTGCGGGTCGTTGACTGTTTGGCCGACTCAATCCAGTGAATCCAATCCAGGCGCGCCAGAGTTGTGGTGTCATCCCACCGCCCCTTCGCTCCCGGGAGCGCGGCCAGGGCTTCAAGCAGGTCAGGCGGCACCTCGGGCTCCGGCTCCGGTTCCACGGGCGCAATCACCAGCGCGACCATTTCGCCTATCTTCAATCCGGCCGCTTCGCGCAACTCCTTTTCCACCCTGAGCCAGTGGCTCAACTGGCCATCCGGCTCAAGCGTCGCTTGAAAAGGGTGCCCGTTGAGGGTGCCTTTCACCGTCGTCCTGCCACGCCTCGGAAGCCCGTCACTCGCGGCTTTGGGCAGGATCAGAAATGCCCAGGACTTTCCCTTCCCCGATTCTGCCGGATTGAGCAGCTTTGCCCTGAAGCGGGATCTTGTGGTCGCCTTACCCATTCGATCGTTCCGATAAACGCCTCACGCTCCAGATGCTTCGTCCCCATCTCGACCTCGAGTCAACCTGTGTGTTCGGCGTTCGGGCGTTGCCTTGGGAACTCGGTTCGCATTCATTCGATGAATCCGGAAAGGTCGGAAGGCGATAGCCCGCCCCCCTCGCGAGATGAAAGGCAAACAGCACTGAGTTCGCGATCAGGATTACAGCCATATTTGGCTCGGGAACGGTCGTGAGAGTGAGCTGGGAAGCATGGCCTTAGTGGTATTCGATGTGAAGCGGACCCGAACTCGAACCACTGAGGAGCTAAACCAAGTTATGGTGGTGGGGTACGCGTAAAGGATAGGTTGCCATGGATTCAGAGGCAAGGAGGGAGCGGAGGCTTCCCAGATCGGAAGCGCCGGGGGGGGCGGCGTTCATGCGGCCTCCGGGGTGGCCTTCCCAGGACGCGGAACAAGGGTGACGGAAATATCTCCGCACGTCAACTCCGCACCGGCAGTGGATTGATGTTTCCATTCTTGGCGGCCTCCCTCCGGCGTAACATTCCATGAAGGCGCCCATACTTCCTCCTGAGGGCATCCAGCGACCGCAACCGTGCCTGCGGATGCAGGAGTCGGGCGGATACCGAGAGACTCACACACTTGTCGGCCCGTGCAAACCGCGTCACAAAACCATGACCTTCAATAAACCGGGCAACCTCGAGGATCACCTGCGTCTCTTCGTCTCGCTTTACCAACAGCAGGTCGTCCGCAAGTTTCGTCAATCCAAGCCGACGCGCATTTGAGCGCGCCGTGTTCCGCACCGCATAAAAGGTGATCCTGCGCCCCAGTTCATAAAAGGCGATCTCGATGTGACCGAATCCGAAGTGGCTGGTCAGGCAGAAATACCAATACCACAAGCGTCCGATCCTCGGGCGTTGTTGGCGAACCGAAATCATTCCATACTTTGCTTGGCCGCTCCCCGAAGGCGGACGTCGGCGGGAATGCACGAATATCACGAGCTGCCCCAGTCTCTCAGAACACATCCGCATTCCATGGATCGGTGCAATTTGAACACCGCGGAGACAGAATACACTGCCCACACGATTGGCAAGGGCTCTGAACCCGGAATAGACCGCCACTAGATAGTACCACCTGTAAATGGCCGTCAATGTCCGTCCAAACTTGTTCTCGGAATTCGATCTCCTTGGCATAACGTGATACGCCGCAAGCCCTTGAAAACGGGCGCGGGCGCGGTGGCAGGATAAGGGTCTCTTGCCACCAGTCAATTCGGTTCTTCGCGAGGATGCCAGCGGTCCGCGTGCGCCTTCTTCAGCGACAAGGCAGTCAACGATGGGTTGAAGTATCCTTCCACTTTTTCTCTTTGCGGGTGATTTCAGGCTTCGATGTCCGGTCGGCCGGCACGCTCCTCCCGCACGACAATTGTATTCCCCCCGCTCCCCTGGGGGACGGGAAGGGTGAGCCCCATGCGGTCAAGTTGGCCTCACCTCGGCGGTGTCAAAGGCAACCGCCCCGTCCCTTCGCACGACCGGCCATGGCATGGGATCTCGCTTCCGTTCGCACTCTCGCGGGTGTCCGCCCTCGGGCGTCTCCGCTGCATGATCTGATCCGTGTGTCCATTGCTGTTCAGGGGAAAGGGGTGGGACGCTGCTCTCTTGTTTCTCGCACTCTCCGACCGGGTTCGTGGCCGCGCATGCACCACAGTCGTCCCGAAGGGGTCTGCCGGCGTCGAATCGCAGTCGTCCCAAAATCGCGTGCGGGCGCGGCATCGCAGTCGTCCCGGATCTTTCGCACTCGTTTGCTTCATGCTAGGATCATGCGCCAAAAGTCATGGGCCGGGATTCCTCCTCAGGCGGCGTTCCGCAGCGGCTTGTAGTCGGCGTCTTTCCTCCACAGCGCAGGCATCAGCACCGCGCCCTTCCTCGCCACGGCCACCATACCCAAACATGATACCCTAACCCGCACGGAAGAGAGAAAGAGCGAAAAGTTCTGAACCCTATTGGGCACGGGAGCCGGTCAGAGAAAGAGAGACCGTGCGAAAGCGCCACTGTTCCGAAAGGCGTTCGTAACCTCACAGTGGGGTGACTGGTAACGTTTCGGATCCGCCGTGCTACGGACCCGGATGGCCGGTGGTGTGGGGCGGGAGTTCAAACCTCCCGCCTACCCGATTCGGTCTCGATAAAAATTCCGGGCTCCTTCACGATCATCTATGGCGATATAGTCCGCAATCCCATCAAGAGCTGCGAGGGCGGGTTCCGTCCAGATCAATCGAGCCATCTCTTCATCCGCTTCTTCGCCTCGGCGTGCGAAACAACTCGTCCCTCTTCAATCGCCTGCTCACCCCGTGCGATACCCCCCAATCGTTCAATTCGTCCCTCCATCCCCTCAAATGTGGAAATATCCAAGAGGCAAGCAGCAGGAAGACCGTGCTGGGTGATGAGAATCGGCTCCATATCAGCCTCGAGGTCTCCCAAGATTTCGGTTGCCTTGCCCTTGAGATTCGTGACGAGTTCCACTTTCGTAAAGTAACACGAAAGTGATACTTTGGCGTACGCAAGGAAGATCTTGGACAGAACGTCGAATGCCTGGCACCCGCTACCGGGAGCGGGCTTGGACCGCGATGACCGCGACCTAGCTTCCCTAAGATTTCAACTCCTCGGCGGATCTGGGGTTGGCAGCATCGCCTTGTTCTGCATACGTTGTTCCTGCGGGGTAAAGAAGAGATCAGTCGCTATCGAGGGATTCCTCCCTTTGTGGAAACTGCCAGCGGAACGAGCCGCAGAAGGTTCTTGGATTCCTTGAAGGTGATCTCCGCGTTCACGATTACCGGTCGCCGAACATAGCCCGTGAGCGTCAGCGTGCATTGGGGCCAGGAACTGAGTGCCCGTAATTCTTCATCGGTCAGTTTCGGGCATCGAATCCCCAGGGAGATCTCAAAAACCTTAGCCACGTTGTTCCTCCCGATCCAGGCAACCAACGATTCGAGTTCCGCGGCCTCCTGCCTCGCATCGGGGGCATTCTTCACGCGGCTCAAGTGCTCCTCTAAAGCACGGTTGTCGCCGCTCGGTTCCATCCGTGCGGCGGCGATTGCCGGAAGGGCTTTCACGGCCCGCTGAACCGGGCTCTCGTTACCGGGCCCCACTTTTTCTGTATCCCCCAAGCAGCGGATTGAGAGGATAGCGCAGGTGAGAGTCACTCTTATTACGCCGTTGATCATCTTGTTGATTCCAACCATGAAGGTGTTGACATCGTTTCTTGGCAGATAGAGGCAGGGACATCCGTTACCGGGTGGCCCCCTCGCAGATCCCTGCGCGCGGTTTTCCCGCACAGGGCTCCTCAGAGAGACGCGCACTCGGTCGAGCATCTGATTCAATGAACCAGATGCCCGACGCTAATGCAAGCAGGGGGCTTGACACCGGATTCGGAAGCAATCTTCTCCCGCGGTGAGTGCTTTGCTCGCGTTGCCTCTCTGCCCACCCCTTCGCCATGTGATCGGTCCTATCGTCTCCGACTACTATGGGTGGGTCTGACTCCTCGCCACACCCGTCCACAACTTCCTTCAGGTGATTGCAGACGGCCCGCCTAACGGGCGGGAACGGCGGCGAGGTCTCCCGAGTTCGAGGTGCCCCCGCTCTGCCGTAAGGCACCGGGGGTTCATCATCCACGCTTCTCTGTGACCGTGCCACGATCTTAGTAGACCCCGATGGAACCCACGCTCGCTCGCCATGACGCGCGCGCCGGTGCTGCCTTCCCCTCAACGTTGCAGAGTCGGTTTCCATATCTCGCATTGACGGGGCTGTATCAATCTTAGGAGAGGTGCGAACTCCCCTGCGGCCTGGCCACTTTTATCCCTCCTTCGTCGGGCTCTGCGGTGAGGCTTCACATTCAGGGTGCGCTCCGCGCGAGGCAGTCTGTCTACGCTTCGCCGATGCTGTTCCGCCATCCGGCTCTGACTCCTTCGCGGAGCGGCTTCCGGTGTTCAAGGTCTTGGTCACGCGGCGACCGTCCGCGTATGAATATGACTTAGCTAACATCTGCGTAAGACTCGGTAGTTACTACTGGCTAGGTTTTATAACATTTGGACTTTCACCAAATAAGGTTTGGGTGGGTTTTTTTTGCGGGGTGTGGAATCCTTGTGGGTAGGGGCTGGGACGCCGCCTTGAGGGTGGGGCCGCGTGGTTGGGGGTGAGGGCTCGTCAGCGCGGGAGGCCGAGCGGGCTGGGCGCGCCGGCGCCGGGTTTCCGCATGACGTGGAGGTAGATCATGGTGGTGGAGACATCGGAGTGGCCGAGGAGGTGGGTGGCGAAGGAGTGACGGAGGGAATGGAAGGCGGCGCGGCGCACGGCGGCAGTGAACTGGCGTTGGAGGGATTTCTCGTGGAGGTGGTAGCGGGCGAACTCGCCCGTTCCGGGATGGGCACAGACGCCGGCGGCCGGGAAGAGCCACTGCCAGGGCCATTCGCGGGGCGCGTTCGGCAGTTTGCGTCGCAGGGATTCGGGGAGATGGGCGGTTCCAAGTCCGTCGGCACAGTCTTTCTCATGGCGCTTGCGCATCGCGTCGAGATGGAGCCGCAGTCTGCCTTCCAGCGCGCGGGGCAGTGGAGCCACGCGGTGTTTGCCCCCCTTGCCGTCGTGGATGATGATGGTGCCCTGGCCGAAATCGACGTCCTTGACCCGTAACCGGAGCGTCTCGGCCTGCCGAAGGCCCGCGCCGTAGGAAACCTCGCAGATCAGTTTCCACGGGTCGTCGAGTTGGGCGATGACCTCGTCGACCTCCGCCCGGGTAAGGACGGCGGGCAGGCGTCGCGCGCCGTGGACGGCGGATTTGTAATTGAGTTCGAAGTCCCTCAGGTTGTGCACCATTCGTGCGAGGAAGACCCGTGCGTTGAGAGCCTGCTTTTGGGTCGCAGGGGAAACTTTCCGTCGCAGGGCAAGGTATTCAAGGTAGCGGGCGATGTCGGCGGGGTCGAGGTCGCGCAGACATTCGCGGCCGAGGCAACGCATGCGGAAGCGCCCGAAGCGCACCGCCCAGTAAGCGTAAGTTTTCTCCGTGGCGGCGGCAAGACCACCGAGGCGATTCGCCTTGCGGAGTTCCGCCACCATCGCGTTGACGGCTTCAGGCTCGCCCGGGGCCTCCCGGCGATAGTCACCAAGGGAAGGCGTTTCGGGCTCCGCGGCGATCCGCTCGCGAAGCACGGTTCGGTGTTCGTCCTCAAGCGCAATCGCCTGATCCGCGAGCCCCTGCCAATCAAAACGGGCGCCCGAGGGAAGCCATGCGCTGTCGACGGCCCACGCGCGCACGGCCCGGACCGCCTGCCGGAACTGCCAATCCTTGAAGGTGCGACGACGTCCCAGTTCCTCGAAGAATTTCCGTGTCGCTTCCTCCGAAGCCTCTGCCCCCGCCGTGAGCCAATCGCTGACCCAGCGCGCGTAGTGGGGTCTTGCCTGCGGTTTGATCGCGGGGTGGCTTCGAGCAAAGTCGAGGAACCGCTGCCACCGGGATGGCTCGCCCGGTCCGCCGTCCCTTCCATCGAAACGTTCATAGGATTCCGATGGCCTGCCACGGGAGCCTTCGCCCCCGTTGAAATTATTCATAAGAACACCATTAGGAACTTCCGGCTGCGGTCGGCAGCTCGCTGGAATCCCTGACTCGAAGCGGAAAGTCGTTTTCCTCGCCTCAACGCCTGATTTTGGGAAGCTGCCGCCCCCGGTCGGTCAACCGCAGCTGCAACCGTTAGTGATTTCGGACGCCCTCGCCATCGGTGCGAATTGACGCATTTCGCAGTTTTTGTTCAAGACAAAAACCATTCGTTCAGCGGGTTCTGCGGACCTTTTCAAAGAATGTTCGGTTCCGGCTTCAGCGATTTTGCCGCTCCACTTTCCGATGGCCGCCGCGTGATCGTCGCAGGACGGCAACCGGAGCGGAGTGCCCTCCCTTCCTCAGGGGGCAACCGGAGCGGTCGCCCTCCAATTCATGCGGACGGAGAGTCGCCCGTTCCTCCTCGATTCCCGCGGGGCGGACTCCGCCGAGCCTAAGGCAGCGGGAAGCGGACGTTGAGCGCGATGACCCTTTTCCGGATCTCCTCGAGGCGCGCGGGATCGTCGCGGTGGTTCAGGGCCTCGTGGATGAGGTCGGCGATGACGGCCATCTCGGACTCCTTCATCCCGCGGGTGGTGACGGCGGGGGTGCCGATGCGGACGCCGCCGCCCTTGAAGGGAGACTCGGTGTCGAAGGGAATCGAGTTCTTGTTCACGGTGATACCGGCGTGGTCGAGCGCTTCCTGGGCGACCTTGCCGTTCATCCCGTTCGGGCGGAGATCAACCATCATGAGGTGGTTGTCGGTGCCTCCTGAAACGATGCGGTAACCGTGGGCGGCGAGGGCGGCGGCGAGGGTCTTGGCGTTCTTCGCGATCTGTTCCTGGTATTCCCTGAAGCCGGGCGAGAGAGCCTCCTTCAGGCAGACGGCCTTGGCCGCGATGACGTGCATGAGCGGGCCACCCTGCACCCCGGGGAAGACCATGCCGTCAATCTTCTTCGCGTATTCCTCGCGGCAGAGGATCAGCCCCCCGCGCGGGCCGCGCAGGCTCTTGTGCGTGGTCGTCGTCACGATGTCGGCGTGCGGCACGGGAGAGGGATGGACGCCCCCCGCGACGAGGCCGGCGATGTGGGCCATATCGACGAAGAGGATCGCGCCGACCGATTTCGCGATCTCGGCCATGCGCGCGAAGTCAATGATCCGGGAGTAGGCGGAGGCTCCGGCGGTGATCATCTTCGGGCGGCACTCAAGGGCCTGGGCGGCGAGCTTGTCGTAATCGATGGTCTCGTCCTCGGCCGAAACCCCGTAGTGGACGACCTTGTAGAACTTACCGGAGAAATTCGCCGGGTGCCCGTGTGTCAGGTGCCCGCCGTGGGAAAGGTCCATCGTGAGGATGGTGTCGCCGTATTCGAGCAGCGCGAAATAGACGGCTGCGTTGGCCTGCGATCCGCTGTGAGGCTGCACGTTGGCGTGCTCGGCACCGAAGAGCTCCTTCGCGCGGTCGATGGCGAGCTGCTCGACGACGTCGACGTTCTCACAGCCACCATACCAGCGGCGACCGGGGTACCCCTCGGCATACTTGTTCGTCAGCACGGACCCCTGCGCCTCCCGCACGGCCTTGCTGCAGAAGTTCTCGGAGGCGATCAGTTCGATGTTGTTCTGCTGGCGCGCGCGCTCGTTCGCGATGGCGGTGGCGACCTCGGGATCGACGGCGGCGACGGCGTTTTCCTCGGCCACGATCTTGCAGACCCGGCGCTCATGGCGGCCCCCGGCCTCGAAGGCGGTTTCGAGCCACGTTTCCACGATGGCCTTCACCGTCTCGTTGTCGGTCTTGTTCCCGGCGAGACAAAGGACGTTGGTGTCATTGTGCGTGCGGGTGATGGCGGCCGATGCGACATCGGTGATGACGGCGGCGCGCGCCCCGGCGACCTTGTTCGCCGCGATGCTCATCCCGATGCCGCTCGTGCAGCAGAGGATGCCCGCGTCGAAGCTCTTGTCGGCGACCGCGTGGGCAACCTTCCGGGCGTAGTCCGGGTAATCGACCGCTTCCGTGTTTTCCGGGCCGATGTCCTCGACCGGGTAGCCATTTTCGGTGAGGAAGGAGACGACGGCCTGTTTCAGTTCGAAGCCACCGTGATCGGCGCCGATGATGACGGATTTCTTCGTCGCGGGCGCGGACGTGGATTCGGAAGCGGGCTTGGAGAGGGTGGCGTTGCTCATAGTGGAACGGGTGCTGCTGGGTGGTGAAGAGACGGTCTGGGATACGTTGCGGGTCATCTGGCGGATGAATTCAAGAACACTGGGAAGCGACTCCCGGAGAAGATCGCGAGTCTGCCGGTATGCCCCGCCGCCCATCCCGATGGGATCGGAGATGTCGCGGCCGCGGAGTTTCTCGTTAGCGCAGAATTCGGTAATGAGAAATGTCTTTTCCGCGGCCTCGGGGAACATCAACTCGATCGCGTGGAGATGCCCGAGCGTCATGGTGAACAGGTGGGTCGATTCGCCGATGAGTTTCCGCGTGAGCGGCTGGCTCCGGTTCCCCGAGAGGTCGATACCCTCGGCCCGCAGGATGTCCAGCGTGTGCTTGCTCGGGGCCTGTCCCCCCATCGTCCCGACTCCCGCCGAACCGATGCGCCACCCCTGCTCGTTTCCGACCAGTTTCCGGAACAGCCCCTCGGCCATGGGAGATCGGCACACGTTTCCCGTGCAGACGAAGACGACACTTTTCCGCGCGGGCTGGCTCTTCTTTTTTCCGGGCTTGCTGATACGGCAGTATTGCGGAATTCCCCGCCTTGTCAAAACGTCCCGCGCGCTATTTTCCGCCAAACTGGTCCTCGATATACTCCGGATCGCGGGCATAGGCCTTGGCCTCGACCATCGAAATGTGACCGTGCTTGAGCAGATGGAGAAGGCTCTCGTCCATCGAGTGCATCCCGTCCTGCCGCCCGATCTGGATCAGGCCCGGGAGCTGGCTGAACTTCCGCTCCTGGATGCAGGCGCGCACCGCGTAGTTCATCCGCAGGATCTCGGAGGCCATGACCCGACCCGGTCCGTCGCTCCGCTCGACGAGCCGCTGGGAAACGACGGCCTGGAGGGCATTGCCGAGCTGGGTGATGATCTGTGCCTGCTGGTCGGCCGGAAAAACGTCGATCAGCCGGTCCATCGTCTTCGGGGCATCGATCGTGTGCAGCGTACTGATGACAAGGTGCCCGGTCTCGGCGGCGGTGATGGCGGTGCGGATCGTCTCGAGGTCGCGCAACTCGCTGACGACAATCACATCCGGATCCTGTCGGAGCGCGGAGCGGAGCGCGGAGGCGAAACTGTGCGTGTCATCGCCGACCTGCCGCTGCTTCACGAGGCCGAAGTTGTGTTCGAAAACGAACTCGATCGGATCCTCGATCGTCACGATGACGCAGGAGCGTTCGTTGGCGATCTTCTGGATCATCGAGGCGATGGTGGTCGATTTCCCCGAGCCGGTGACGCCCGTGACGAGGACGAGTCCCTGCCGGAGCGCGCAGAGTTTCTCGACCACCTTGTTGTGGCCGAGGGTCGTCAGGTCGGGGATTTCCCGGGGAATGAATCGGAAGGCCGCTTCAAGATTTCCTCGCACATAGTGGGCGTTTCCCCGAAAGCGGCCGACGTCCTCGATCTGGAGCGCGAAGTCCAGTTCCCAGTCCTCCTCGAGGCGTGCGCGCTGCGATTCCGAAAGCACGGCCATGACGAGCGCCTTCGAGGTCGGCGCATCCAGGTCGAAATCCTCCAGGGGCACCAATCGTCCGTCGACCCGCGAAGCCGGCGGCGCTCCGACCGTGATGTGAACGTCCGAGGCCCCGATGTTCCGCGCGTGGGTAAGGTAGTCGACGAGATCTTTGTTGGTCAGCATGGAAAAGAGCGAAGAATGACACAGCGATTGGCGGTTGGGAATGAAAATCCGACGCTTGCGCGCGGCACGATCAGGCCTACGCTTTCCTTATGAAATCCATGCTCGCCTCCACTTCGGTCGTTTTCTCCACCCTCGTTTTCCCGCTCACAGGAAGCCACGCCGCCGACGCGGTGGAGGTTTCCCCGGCCGGGCTCAAGATCGTCGCCGTTGCCTACGGGAAGGAATACATGAAGACGGCTCCTTTCCAGAGTTTCGACACCGGCACCGAACTCGCTCTTGGTATCACGGCGAAGGAGAGCCGCATCATCGGCCTCGACGAGGACAAGTCGAAGGTCACCTCCTTCACCGATGACAAGGGAACCGACCTCACGGGGGGGAAGGCCGAGTTCGGATCCTTTCCGAAGATCGCCGAGGACGGCACCTTCGGCATCCTCGAAGTGAAAGGCAGCGGCATCCCCGCCGCCGGAGCGACGAAGATCATGGCCAAGGGTACGCTTGCCGTCACCCTCGGCGGGAAGACTGCCACCACCCGTTCGGAGGCCGTCGCCGTTAAGAAGGGAACGAGATTCACGCTTGGCGATTACAAGTTCGAGGTCTCCGATACGAGCGAGTCAGGCGATGACGAGAAGCCGACTTCCCTCACCCTCCAGGCGAAACAGAACCTCGATGGCGTCGCGGCGATCCGCTTCTTTACCGAGGCGGGCAAGGAAATCGAGGCCTCGAACAGCGGTTCCTCGTCATCCGGATTCAACAATTCGGTCACCATCGAGAAATACTTCGATCTCGCGACCAAGGCCACATCGATTCTCATCGAGATCGACGCCTACACCGACCTCAAGGTCGAGACCATTCCCTTCGACCTCACGACCGGACTCGGGATGGCCGGGGCCGCGAAATAGCGCGCCTGGTGCCCGGGAATCAGGGCGCCGCCTTTTTCCAAGCCACCGGCTGCGTCCAGGCCTGGCGTTTCTGGCCGGCATAAGAGGGATTCCCGTGGCCGAGCGATGAAGTGATCGTCGCCCGGACGTAGAGTTCATCGCCGCTCAAGGCGTACGTCGCGGAAAGGCCGGATTGCGTGGAAAGCACCTTCCCGAAATTCTCCGGCTCCGAGGCCAGGGTTCCGATGAAGCGGGTCTCGTAGGTTGCGTCTCCGTCGGGCGCGATCTCAATGGTGAGTTCGCCTTCATCGAAGCGAAGGTCCTTGAGCGTCACACCGGAAGAGGCGTAGAAGTCACCCGCGCGCATGGCCGCGATCAGGTCGTCCGCCTTCAGTGACGCCGCCCGCACCATGACCCAGCCGCGACCCGGCGAGACATCGCCGCCGTGGTAGGTGTGCGAGTCGTCGGTGGCGACGCAGTAGAGCGGTTCCGATTTCAACCGTGTCAGCCGCAGCGTGTTCGCGATGTCGAAGATCATCTCGTCGCCGGGCCGGGTCGCATCCCCGAGATGATTGATGCCGGGATGCCCGTTGTAGATCTCGACAAAGCGTTCCTCCAGCACCTCCGCGATGTCGACGGCGGTGAGCGACCACTGGAAGTTCGGATGGTTCAGGTGCGGGAGGATCGGTCGTCCCGTCTCCGCCTCCTGCGCCATCACCGCGCGGAGGTTGTTCCGCATCGTGGCCTGGATCGAATCCCCGTGCTGCGGGGCGATCGCCTTGCTCACGTTGATCGCGTTCATGTGGATCTGCGCGCCCTTGTAGCTGTCGGTGATTTCCTCGCCTTCGATCATGAGGAACTTGCCCGGCTCCTCGAATTTCGGGCGGATTTCGGCGAGGGTTTTGAGGCGCACTTCCCGCAGTTCCCCTTCCCCGCGCGTTTCCACCCATTCCTCCCCGAAGCGGGCTACGTATTTCCGCAGCACCGGCACTCCGAGGGCGCGCTTCCGTTTCTCCACGTCCGCGACCTTCATCCAGCGCTCGCCGGTGCTCAGGGTGTTGTGGTCGGAAAGGACGAGAAAGTCGTAGCCTTGCTGCTTGTACCAATCCGCGATCATGTCCGGAAAGTCATTCCCGTCGCTCCAGAGCGAGTGGGTGTGGGTGTTCCCCTTGAACCAGCGGGATTCGTCGGCCTGGAGGCCGGCGGCGAAGACAAGGAAGAGGGCAAGGCCGATCGGGAAGGATTTCATCATGGCGGGAAGTGAATTTCCAGCATGCCCTCCCCCACCGTCCTCCCGCAAGGACGAAATCAAGTCTCAGGGAGAGGAGCTAACCGGCGCATCGCTGGCACCGGGGCGGAGCGGATGCCTTGTCGATTTCGCGGGCTAAAAGCGAAAGTTACGGAGCCTCCCCCGGAGGAAGGGCCGCTGGCCCGTCGAGATCGGTGAGGGAGCGCTCGATACGGGCGAGGAGTTCGGCCATGGCAGCGGTCTTGCGACGGCGCTCGGGCAATTTGGAAATCGTCTCCCGGGCGGACTGGTAGGTTTGACGGGCCTCCGGGACGCGCCGGAGGGCCGCGAGGATCTCGGCTCGCCGAAGGAGCCAGTTCGGCGTGGTGGCGAGCACGGGGGGGAGCCGATCCCACAGGGCGAGCGCGCCTTCGGGGTCGCCGGTCGCCAACTGGAGGTCGAGGGCCGGCGAGACGAGAGTCACGATGGGGCCGATGGCGGCGATGCCCGCCTCGAGGACCTCGAGGGCGCGACTCCGGTCGGGTGGGCTCTGGTTCAGCAGCGCGCTGGAGTGTTCGGTGAAAAGATCCGGCGAAGGGCGTGGATGGAGCGCGGTGGAGCGGGAGAAGGCCTTGTCCGCGGCCCCGGCATCCCCGAGTGCGGCGAGCGCACGGGCCCGAGCGAGATGGCCTGCGGGATTCTCGGGTTCCAGAGTCACGGCGTGCCCGGCCGCCTCCAACGCCTCCTTTTCCTTGCCCGTGGCATGGAGAGCGGAGGATCGACCGACGTGGGAACCCGCACGGTCAGGGTCGAGCGTGAGGGCCCGGTCGTAGTCGGCGAGGGCGAGGGCCCACTCGCCATGGGCACGGTGGAGGTCGGCGCGTTTCTCGAAGAGATTCGGGTCGTTCGGGTCCGCGGCGATCCGACGGGTAAGGGCCGCGACTTGAAGCTCGATGTCCTGATGGGCGACGAGATCGCCCGCCATGGCAAGCGCGGCGACGGATCCCGCCACCAGCACTGTCAGGATTCTCTTAGGGCGCCGAAATGCGGTCACGGTCGGGGGGCGCTGATCGAGGTGACGCTATTCTGCGCCGGGTCATAGACCAAGTTGGGTCCGGTGATGCCCGTCACAGTGAAACCGAAAACGTCGCCCGCCTTGGCCCTTGCCTGAGGGGAACTGAGGGTGACCGTGCCATTGGAAGCGGTGGTTCCGGATCCGGATCCGGAGGAAGCGCCCTTGTAGGTCCA
>JAHEDC010000527.1 GCA_024641425.1 Verrucomicrobiales bacterium
GGCGGCGGTGTTGGGAGCGACCGTTGTTTCCGGAACCGGCTCAGGCGTCTCTTTCCGGGGAAACAGGACGCCGAAGGCAAAACCCGTGGCTCCTGCCGCGATGCTGACGACGACGAGAAATCTCACGCGAGGGGTGGACGCTTTACGATCACAGTTGATTCAGGATCGTCTCGATGGTGCGGAGGGACGCGGGGTGTCCGTGCTTCTTCGGTCGGAAGTAGCGCGGGGTGACGAAGAGGGTTTCGATGTCCTCGGGAACGTCGGAGAAGCGGTCGGAAAAGCGGGCGTCCACGAAAAAAGCGTTCGCGCCGCTCATCGCGTTGCAGCAGACGAGGCGGTATCCGTGCTTCTGGAAAAGCTTCGCGTAACTGGCGAGCGAGGCGCCGAAGTAGTCGGTGCCCTCCCAGGCGTGGGTCGCATCGTAGATGATCTGGAATTCGACCGGGGGAGGGAACTTCCCGTTGTATTCGACGATGAAGAGGGCGGGGCGCAGGTCTTGCGAGAGGAGTTTCTCGACGAAATAAATGTCGTTGCCATCGAGGTCGAGGGAGAGGAGATCCAGCTTCTCGGCCTCGACACGCGCCAGGCCTTTCCGCGCGAGGCCGACGATGTTATCGAGGGTGATCCATTCCTTGAGATAGGCGAATTTCTTCGGGTCGGCCTTGGAGATGTCGGGCTTCAGCGTTTCGCCGCCGACCCAGAAGCCTTTCCACCCGAGGGAAGCGAGGATGAGGGAATTGTTCTCCATCCCGTCGCCGACACCGAATTCGGCGTAGACGCCCCCTTCGAGAAGATCGAGGCGGCGGAGGATTTCGAGGGTGATGCCGTCCTCATCCGCCTGGGAAAAGCATTTTTTCCCGAAGCGACACAGGGGATTCGGATGGCTGAGTTGGAGTTGCCGGGTCTGTTCGGAAAGGGTCAGATCGCGCAGATCCTCGATCTGGCTGAGGTAATGCACGATCCTGCTGATCTTGTCGCGAAGGCGGAAGGGATTCAGGGCATCGAGCATGGTTCGGGCGGGATTCGGCGGAAGAAAGGTTTCGCCGAAAGTGCCGGAATCGCCGCGCGATGGCAAGGAAAAGGCGGGCGCGGGGCGCTACTCCTGCGGTACGATTTTGGCCTCGATGACGTAGATGCGGTAGAGGCGTTTGGAGATGCCGGCGGGGAGATTGGGAAGGGCGTCGCCTTTCGTCGGCTGCGAGAGTCCCTTGAGCGGACGGTCGTCGGCTTCGAATCCGCGCAGGGCGACGAGCTTTCCGGGGGCGAGGGTGAGACGGGTGTCGATGCGTTCCATCTCGAAGATCGGTTGTTCGATACGGTTCTCCGTCAGGACGATGGACTTCTTGAAGAGGCCGTTTCCCTTGCCGTGAATCGGGCTGCCGTAATTGATGAAGCCGAGGAATTGGGTGTCCTCGATGACCGAATGCATGTTGATGGCACCGTCACGCGTGATGGTGGGATCGGTCTCCCAGGTGAGGCCGACGGGACGCATCTCGAAGGCGGTCGGATTCGCGGGTGTCACGCCGAGAACGGATTTGTCGAGTTCGACCTCCAAAGCCTCGAGGCCGTCCTTGCCTTCTCCCTCTTTCCCCTCGCGGACAATCTGGGGCGGATCGTATTCCGTCGGGTAAATGAATTCGCGGATCATCTCGAACTTGGCCCGTTGGCCGACACGGGTGATCACGTGGGGAACGCTCAGGGGTTTCCCTCCGCGTTCGGCGATTTCCTTCCGCAGGGCCGCGAACTCGTCTTGCGTCATGACGCTGGCCTGTTCGTTGCCCTTTCCGATGCGCTCGGCAATCCATTTCGGATCGTCCAGTTCGAAGGCGTGAAGCCGCACCTCGATCTGGTTGCCGTTGATCGTGCTGTCGAGGGCCCAGGCGATGTCGTCCTGAATGGGGGCGGGAGCGGAGACTTCCAGGCGGAATTTCGCGGGGAAGTGGAGCTTCACCGGATCGGCGCTGCGGATGCGCAGGCCGAAGTTCTCGATGAGTTTCCGTCTCGCCTGCTCGGCGTAGGATTCAGGATCGAAGTCCGGGATCTCGTCAGCGTAATGGTCCAGCAACTGCCGGAGTTGCACCTCGATCAGTTCGTAAGTGCGGTCGATGACTTCTCCGTCTGCCCGCGGGACCGCTTCCTGCGCGACAGCGGCCGAACGGAAGGCGCTGGTCATGCCGAGGGCCGCGATGGCAGCGATCCAGAGCGGAATACAGGCGAGGGCGAGGCGGCGGCTGACGGGGCGGCGGTCGCTGGAGTCGTCGAGAAGGGCGGCGAGGCGGCGCTTCATGAGGCGGGTCTGCGCGGCGCCCATGGCGAGGGCGACGCCGGGTAGCGGGTGGCCCGAGCGGGTGGCGACGATGTCGATGAGATCGCGGGCATAGGCGTCGCGGTCGGTGGCGGCTGGGCCGGAGAGGACGCGGTCGTCGCAGGCGGCTTCGCGGGTGCGGCGCAGGGCGCGCTGGAGGAGCCACGCGAAGGGATGGAACCAGGCGAGGGCGAGGCAAAGGGTGCCGAGGGAAGCGGTCGTGCAATCGTGGCGCGCGATGTGGGCGAGTTCGTGGCGGAGGACGGCGCGTTGTTTCGCGACCGGCCAGTCGATGGCCTCGCGGGGGAGCACGATGCGGTGGTGACGGAATCCCCAGGTCATGGGCATCGCGAAGTTTTCGCCGAGGAGGACGTGTGGTGATCTTCGGATCCCGAGGGCGCGGCATTCGGCGGTGAGGAGGGGATCGAAATCGGGGCTCGGCGAGAGTCGGAGGGAAAGGCGTCGCAGCATGAGACAGCCTGTTCCCCAGCGGAGCCAAAGCAGCACAATTCCAGTAAGCCACGCGCCGATGAGGAGGTCGGGCCACACAAGGAGACCGGGTGCGGCGGAAATCGCGGGGGCGGCCCGCGGAGTCGTGGAGGCGCTGTTTTCAAAGGGAAGCCCCAGCGCGAACTCGCGGCTCACGGTGACTTCGACGGCGGAAACCGGAACCGCGGTGCCGCTGGAAAGTGGCCACGTTGGCAGAAGTGCCCCGGCGGCGAGGAGCAGCGGAAGGCCGAGGGCCGCGCCGAGAAGGAGGGCGTGGCGTCGCGCGGCGGAGCGACGACGCATGAGGCGTTCTACGATGAGGGCGAGGCCAAGGAAAACGGTGCCGTGAAGGAGGCTATCGATCAGCCATGGGTGGAGTTGCGGGGTGCTCATGGGGATTGCCTTTCGGGGGTGGGAGACGTTTGGCGCTTGGCTTCGACGAGGGCGGCGAGTTCTTTCAATTCTTCATCGGAGAAGCGGGCGCGGGGATCATTCAGATGCGAGGCCACGGCGCTGCCGGTCGAGCCGGAGAAGAAGGTCTCGATGACTTTCCGCAAGGCCGAACGCCCGGCCTGATTCCGGGTCGTCGTCGCGTGATAGACGAACTCGCGCCCGCTCTTGCGGTGCCGGAGCTTCCCCTTCGCTTCAAGGATGCCAAGCAACGAGCGCAGGGCCGGGCGGGACGGCGGCTTCGAGATCCGCCCGAGGATGTCGCTCACGGTCGCGCCTTCCAGCGTGAAAACGATCTCCATGATCTCCCTCTCGCGGCGACTCAGCTTCGTGAAATCGGTCATCAAAGCTGAGTTTTCAGCTTTTCCGGGCGCGGGTCAAGTGAAAAGGCGGAAATTTCAGCCTTTTGGAATCGGGAGGATGTCGAAGGTGACCCCGCCCCGGTGGGGAATGCCTTCGTGGCGACCGGTGTGGATGTCGGCGGCTTCGGGAGACTGGAGGGTCGCGTGGTGGAATGTCAGGGTGCCAGTGGATTCGAGGTGAAAGGAGCGGGCCGCGCCGCTCGTTGCCGATCGACACGATCGTGAAGGCGCGCTCGCCGTCACGTACGGCGCGCACTTGTCCGATCCCTCCCGCTTGGCTGGGACGCGGGCGATCTTTGTCGAGGAGGGCCTGGATCGGGGCATCGCCGGTGATGAGATCGAGGTGTTCGTCCATGACGCCGATGTGGACGCGTTCGCGATGGCGGAAAGTGCGTTCCGGGATCGTCCGCTCGTGGCGGAATTTTTCGAGCGGTCAATGGGGAGGAAGTGCCGCGGAAGCCTGCGGGATCGCGCGCACGGCGGCTTCGTCGCCCGTGATCCAGAGGGCGGGTTTCGCCCAGCAGGCCCAGTCGGCGGCGGACGTCTTTTTCGGCTCGGTGCGCAAGGTGAGAGCGACCGTCTTTCCGGCGAAACGGGTGAGGTCGATCGATTCCGGCAGCCATTCCTGGGTCGCGTAGTCGCGGCGTAAGACTTCCTCGCCGTTTACGAGAACGGTGAAGACGCAGCCGTCCGATTTCGCCTCGACGAAGCCCGCGCCATCCTTGAACCCTAT
>JAHEDC010000528.1 GCA_024641425.1 Verrucomicrobiales bacterium
CGGAAAACATCGCGGGTTCCGCCCTGCAGCGCGAACGTTACCGGACGGTCCATCCGATAACCGCTCAAGCCTGGCGATTCTTCAGGGTGAAAGTTCGTTATGCCCCCTGATCAGGCCGAAAGAGGAAAACCTGCGCTTATTTTACCGGGCGGAGACTCAGGCCATAGACATTGGCGAAACCGTAGGAGGTCTGCAGGGTCGGCTTGATCTCGATCCGGGTCACGGTGTCCTCGCCCGAACCGGGCGCGAGGTCGACGCTCCCGATCAGATCGGCCCCGCCGTTGGCGTAACTGCCCTGCCGACGCGTCTTCGCGGCGAGGACGTGGTTTCCCACGGTGACCTCGTAGGGATGATCGTCGAAGGGGGAGCCGTATTCGACGAGAACTTCGTAACGACCGGCCGGGAGACCGCGCACAAGCCAGTAGGCGCTGTCGTTCCAGTTCATCCACGTGGTAATTCCATCCGTCCCGTTCTTGATCGATTCGCCCATGAGCCCGCTGACGCTGCCCTCAAGGCGCAATTCCATCTCCCTCGCCTTGGCCCCTTCAATGCTGTCGGTTGCCGGCAAAACCTCGGTGGAAACGAGAGCCACACGAAATCCGATCCCTGGCGCGGCGTCGAGGGGCAGCGCGAACGAAACCCACCTTCCTTCGGCGTTTTCCATCCCCTCGCAGCCTCCCTTGCCCATTCCACGTGGCAGCCAGAAGGCCGTCGAGACGGCCCTCGGATCAGTATCGCTGCCCTCCCAGGAAGTGGGATCGCTCGAAGCGGTCAACCATTCGGCGGCATTTCCGAGCAGATCGAAAAGTCCGGACGCATCCGGTGAGCCTGCTCCCGCAGCCCTGGGGAGTCCGTCGGCACTGACATAGACCTGCCCGCTCGAGTGGGCATCGGGACCCGGCCACCCTCCCTCGAAGCCCGCCTCCACCGCCAGTCGCCACTGCGCGAGCGACGGCAGGGCGTATCGCATGCTCGGCGGCAAAATGCCGGCCTCGCGCTCCAACTCGGTCAATCGCGCACAGAAAAACCAGGCATCGAGACATGTGACGGACCCGACCGGGAACGCGCCATTCTCCCCGGAAACTCCGGCGGGGCCCGCGATCCCGGTCACTCGCGCGTACTGTTCTGCGGTCACTTCCGTTTTGCCCAGCCAGAAGCCCTTGGTCAGGGTGGTCGTGTTTCCCTCATCGAGGAGGCCCCGCATGCGTTCGGAATCGAGGCTCCGCCGAATTGTCCCCCTATCATAGCCCACAAACTCCATCCCGAGGCCGTTGCGCTGTGCAGGGGCACCCTTCCGGGGAGATTCGACCTCGCCGAACGTGACGAGGCTCGGGTCAAGAATTCCCTCGTCCGGCGGAACCGGTGCCTTAGGCGCCAGGACGACGCGAAAGGTGATCGGCTTGCTGCGATCAATGGCGAGAACAAGGACACTCGGAGGGGCTCCGCCCCAATCCACGACGATCCGTGAGAGGTGGAATCGTAATCCGAAGCCGGCCGCTTCCACTTCCGGATCGGCGTCGGCATCGTGCGGGACATCCTCGCACCATTCCAGACCTCCTCCTTCGGTCTCCTTCGGAGGGGTGTTCGCCTCGAATTCCGCCCTGAACCCCTGCCACTCTTCCTCGGTCGGGAGGCGGTAAGCGTAGCCTTCGGGAAGGTTTCCCGATGCGAGTGCCTGGAGCGTCTTCCGGTCACAGAACACTTTCGCATCATGCCAAGAAACGCCGGTGACGACCGTGCCGTCGCCCTCCGTTGGATTCAACGGCCAGTCGGGCATGACTTCCCCCCACTCCGCGCGTGTCACCCGATCCCGCGCGATCCACACCGCGGCCTTCGGGGCGACCCGGGAGCCACCCTGCAGGACAATCAATCCATCCTCCGCGAGGAGAGCCGCTTGGCTCCGATGCCCATCATCCCCATCCTTTCGAGTTTCCGCGAGCTTGTGACCTCCCCAAGCCAGCAGTGCCAAGAGCGCCGCTCCTGCCATCCATCGCTCCCAGCGTGTCCGCAATCCGCCGTGGAGGGGAACCGCCTCAAGCGCGGCCAGCATTTCCTCCGCCGACTGATAACGGCTCTCCGGTTTCGGTTGCAAGGCCCGCGCCATGAGGCGGTCCAGTTTCCTGGGAAGCCCCAACACCACCGTCGATGGGGGGGCGAACTGCCCCGTCGGCAACTCGCCGGTCAGCATTTCGTAGAGCACCACTCCCAGGGAATAGAGATCCGCGCGGTCGTCCGCGGCCCGGGTATCCCGCAATTGCTCGGGGGCAATGTAATACGGCGTCCCCATACTTGCACCGGAGAGAGTCAGCGAATAGTCGCTTCTTTCCCGTCGGTTGAAGATCCTCGCCAGGCCGAAGTCTGCCACTTTCGCCTTGCCTTTGTCATCGACGAGAATGTTGGAGGGCTTGATATCGCGATGCCCGATCTTCCGGCTATGCGCGTGTACCAGCGCCGCGCAGACATCGCGGGCGATCCTCAAAGCTTGCGCGGGTTCGAGCGCTCCTTTCTCCAGATGCCTCGCGAGATCCTTCCCGTCGACAAACTCCATGACGTGGTAGGGAACGCCGCCATCCTGCCCGCTCCCGAAACTCCTTACGATGTTGGGATGGTCGAGATCCCCCAGCGCCTGCGATTCCCGCATGAAGCGCTCCACGAATTCGGCATTCGTTCCGAGGGTATTCGAAAGCACTTTAACCGCGACCGTCTCCTCGGAGTTCTCGCTGACGCCCTCATAGACCATGCCCATCCCGCCGCGCCCGATCAAGCGGAGCAACTCATGACCGCCAACCGCCGACAGGACTTCAAAGGGAGGGATCTCCGGCGCCTCATCGTTGGCCCCAAGCAGGCACCTCGGGCAACTGTCTCCAAGGCTTTCCACGAGCCCCCCTCCGCAGGTCGGGCACGACCGTAACGGGGCGTTCATGAATCATCGGTCACAGCTTTCCCCCCCGATGCGAAGATCGAAGCCATATGCCGGAGTTCCTCGTTGGCCTCGCCGTGGGACGACACGGTATCGAGAACAGTCCGGAACAAGTCGGCCTGGTAGCGCCCCCGCAAGCGGTGGATCGCCACCTTGACCGAGCCGACGCTGATGCCGAGGACTTGCGCGACCTCGCTGTGGGGGCGGTCGCCCACGCCTCGGAGCAAGTACCCCTTGAGCAGATCGAACGCCCGCTCCTGCCCTGCCCCTCGGTAAGAGCACTCGGTCGCTTCAAGGGCCCTGCGCATCACGGCGATCGCCCATTGACGTTCGTAATGCCTTGCCGGCGACTCGTCGGGGCTGGCCAATTCGGCGACGCCACCCTCGGCGAGGGCCACATCGATCGAGAGCGGTCGCACCCCGCCCCCGCGCTTCAGGGCCTGCGCGTATTGACGCTCATCCTTCAGGAAGCGTTCCAGAATGGCGAGGAGAAACGTGCGCAGTTTTCCGCGCTCGTCATCGGCGTGGACGAGATGGTCTTTCTCGATCAGTTTCCCGAAGAAGGCCTGCGTCAAATCCTCGGCGTCGTGCGCGGAGTATCCTTTTCGACGGATGAAAACATAGATCGGGACCCAGTAGTCTCCGCACAATACCTCCAACGCACCCCTCCTTTCCAAAACCTCGCCGGAACGAGCCTTTGCAATCAGACTCCAGCGCGTCAGGGGAAACCGGCCCTGTTTAGCTCCTATCACGTGGCTTGCGATTTTCATGCGGTAGGTAATCCTCCCGGATTAATCAATCCTGACGTTTCCTTAGCGCAATCCCAGTCACATTGGATCGGGGTGACTTCTGATTTCCGGCCTCGGAAGCGGAGTTTATCGAGGGTAAGGGATATCCATTTTCGGGGTTAGAGCAAAGGATCCTGGACGCTGGAATCCAGAGAAAAAGCTCCTGCGCTCTGCGAGAACGATTTTACGGTATTCCAGATGCTATTACGCCGTCTTAAATTTGGAGTTTTCGAAGGGGATCCTATGCCGATCAGCGCGGCTAATCAGCCGGAACACTGTCAATCCTAGGAGGCGCCGGGCCCGCTCGTCCAGCATATAATATATGAGACTTCGAGAAACCTCCACTGGGATTGAACCACCCTCGCTGCCCACCCTAGAATGCCTTCGCCGGCGGGCTTAGTATCTGCAATCAGAAGTGCGCCTGGATTTCGTCACTGCGTGGCCGATCAGTCTGCCCCTCCTCTGGCCTCCACCATTCAGGTTCCGTTTCCGATGTTTTCGTCCAGTCGCTTCCCACCCAGGAATGATGCCACCTCAATCCCACAACCGCCGGTCCAGGGCCCGGTATTGAATGGCCTCCAGAAGGTGATTGGCGGTAATGCGGGGCGCGGCCTCAAGGTCGGCGAGGGT
>JAHEDC010000529.1 GCA_024641425.1 Verrucomicrobiales bacterium
GTTCGGAGGTCAGTTCCGGGAACATGGGCAGGGAGAGGAACTCCCGCGCGCAGCGTTCGGCGATGGGGAACGAGCCTTCCGCGAGGGAGAGATGGCGGTAGGCGTTCTGAAGGTGCACCGGCACCGGATAGTGGATGCCGCAGCCGATCCCCGCCGCGCCCATCGCTTCGAGGACGGCATCGCGATGGGGGACGCGCGCCGCGTAGATATGGTAGACGGACTCGACCTCCGGGGCACAGACCGGTGTCACGAGGTTCGGGATGCCGGCGAGGGCGCGGTCGTAGTCGGCGGCGCGTTCCCTCCGCAGCTGGTTGCGCGCGTCGAGGTAGCGGAGCTTGATGCTGAGCACCGCGCCCTGGATCCCGTCCATGCGGCAATTCCAACCGACCACATCGTGGTAGTATTTCTTGGCCTGCCCGTGATCCCGGAACATGCGCATCCGTTTCGCGAGATCGGGGTCGTTCGTGACGACCGCGCCCCCTTCTCCGAAGGCACCGAGATTCTTGCCGGGATAGAAACTGAAGCAGCCGGCGGCGCCGATCGATCCCGCCCGGCGGCCCTTGTAGCGGGCGCCGTGGGCCTGGGCCGCATCCTCGACGACAGGGATGCCATGGGCGCGCCCGAGGGCGAGGAGGGGATCCATGTCGACGGGTTGGCCGAAGAGGTGGACGGGGAGAATCGCCTTGGTGCGAGGGGTGATGGCGGCTTCCACCAGCGCCGGGTCCATGCAGTAGGTGCGGGGATCGATATCGACGAAGACGGGAGTCGCGCCGCAGTAGGTGATCGCTTCCGAGGTCGCGATGAAGGTCGCGGGAACGGTGATGACCTCGTCCCCGTGTTCCACGCCCAGCGCAAGCAGGGCGAGCCAGAGGGCATCCGTGCCGTTGCCGACCCCGATGGCATGCGCGGTCTCGCAGTAGGCGGCGAATTCCTCCTCGAAGCGGTCGACGAACTTGCCGCCGGCGAAGGCGCCGCTGTCGATGACCTCGCCGATGGCGCGGTCGAACTCGGCGCGATGGGCGCGGTGATGGGATTGGAGATCGAGGAAGGGGATGGGCATGGTTGTTGGTTAAGAGTTAAGGGTTAGATTGTTACCGGGCGGGGGTCGGAGGTCGGAGGACGGAGGTCGTGCGGAGCACCTTGGAGTGCGTGTGACTGGTCACCGCTTTGCGGGGGAAGGGCCCTCGGGCCCGGGGTGCGGAGCTTCCGGGGCTGGGACGGGAACCTCCGGGCCGCACTCGGCGAGCCTCGCCCACCAAGGCGGAGACAAGTCGCCGCAGTCCAGGGAGGCTGCGCCTCGGGGTAGGGTCAACGGGGAGGGGAGGACTTGGAGTGCGTGTGACTGGTCACCGCTTTGCGGGGGAAGGGCCGTTGCTGGGCTTTGCCCACCCTTCGGGCAGCTTGTGTGCTGGCTGTCTCCGCTGCGCTCCGGCTGGGCCCGGGGTGCGGAGCTCTTTGGCGGATGAGGGCGGGAACCTCCGGGCCGCACTCGGCGAGCCTCGCCTGCCGAAAGCGGAGACAAGTCGCCGCAGTCCAGGGAGGCTGCGCCTCGGGAGTCCGAATCACCCAATCAACTCCCCCTCCCGCCCATTTCCCTTGCCGGATTGCCGGCCACGGTGGTGTCGGGCGGGACATCCTTCGTGACGACGCTTCCCGCGCCCACGATGGCGTTCTCCCCGATGGTGATCCCGCCGAGGAGGGTCGCCCCGGAGCCGATCGAGGCTCCCTTTCTGACAAGGGTGGGCCGGCATTCCCAATCCGCCTCGGTCTGGAGTTGGCCCCCGGCCGCGGTGGCGCGCGGGTAGTGGTCGTTGATGAACGTGACGCCGTGGCCGACGAAGACCTCGGACTCGATGGTCACGCCCTCGCAGATGAAGGTGTGGCTGGAAATCTTGCAGCGCGCGCCCACTTTCGCGCCCTTCTGGATCTCGACGAAGGTGCCGATCCTTGTCTCGTCGCCGATCTCGCACCCGTAGAGGTTGACGAAGGCGAAGATCTTCACGTCGCGTCCCAATTTCACGTCGGGTGCGATTCTCCGGTAGTCAGGCATGGAATTCATTTCATTCACGGGAAGCACGCTGCCGCCCCCGGTCGCTTGGCGTCATTCCTGACCCCAAAACCGCTTAATCTGCGGGGTTTCCCCCCTTTTTTTGGATTCTCGTTCCACTGGTGCTGTCCGACGTGTCCGAACATGCTTCCCGCCGACGCCGTTACCTTGAAAGCCGCCGGTGATTTCCGGCTGTTTCCGTTTCGATCAGGGACCCGAACGGCGTTTCGGATCCCCTGAAATCAAACGCTAGGGAACAGTCTCATATTCCACCGGCGTTGCAAATCGAGACGACCAACGAACGCTCGGGAGACGCTCGAAGGCCTGCCGGAACGTCTCCCTCGTTCTCCGCTCACGCATCGCCCCGACGACCAGGGCCTTGTGCCGGTTCCGGACGGGAACGGAATGCGAGCTTCCCTTCGTCTCCGAGATCTTCGGATGAATTCGTTTCGAGCGCAGGAGAGGTTCCATGGTGATTCCGTGATCCTTTGCCACTCTTGGCAATAAGGAACACTCACCTAAAATGACTCCAATCTCCAGAATTTCAATAAACTTTATTGCAAATGCGGCCTAAGCACGCATTTTTCGCGCTCGGGAAGGCTGATTCGGGCCTGCGGACGGTTTCGTGGAGAGCGCCCCGGAGGACTCTTGCCGAGGGGCAGCTTCCTCGGGTTCGTCCGAGAAATAGATCGGACCGCCGGCTGCGGCGAGGGATTGCGAGGAGGCCTCCAGAATCTGCACGAGTTCGAGTCCCCGGCGACCACAGGTCATCGGCCGGGTGCCCTTCCGGATGCAATCGAGGAAGTGCCGGCACTGGACCTTGAGGGGTTCCGACTGTTCCAGGTGCGGGATGTAACTGTCCCCGTAGTGGTAGGAATACTGGAACTCCGCGAACGAATCGTAGTGGGGCGGACGGTCGACGCGCACATCGTAGACCCGGATCTTCTCATTCGTCTGAAGGTCGTCGTAGACGATCATGCGACGGGTTCCGACGATGGTCATCTGGCGGACTTTCCTGGGTTCGAGCCAACTGCTCTGGATGGTGGCGAAGCGCTTGCCGCCGAAACCGAGCGACATATTGGTCACGTCCTCGATGCCGGGAGTGACATGGGCGTTGCCCTGGCAATTCACGACATCCGGGGACTCTCCGAGGATATGGAGGATAATGGAGATATCGTGGGGGGCGAGATCCCAGGCGACGTTGATGTCCTTCTGGAAAAGGCCGAGATTCAGGCGCTGGGAATTGATGTAGCGGAGGTCGCCGATATCCCCGGAGTGGACGATCTCGGTGATCTTGTGGACGGCTTCGGAGTAGATGAAGGTGTGGCCGATCATCAAGGTAAGGTTCCGCTCGTCGGCGAGCGCGACCAATTCCTCGCATTCGGCCGCGGACGAGGCCATCGGCTTTTCGATCAGAACGTGTTTGCCCGCGAGAAGCGCCTGTTTGGCAAGCGGGAAATGGAAGCGCACCGGAGTGGCCACCACGACGGCATCGATTTCCTTGTCCCGGAAAACGTTCTCCGCTTCCGTGGTGACGGTCACCCCGGGGTAGAGGGAGGCCATGTGGTCGAGCCGACGCTCGTCACGGTCACAAATCGTCTTGAGACGGCAGTCGCGGAGGGCATTGAAATTGCGAATGAGGTTGGGTCCCCAGTAGCCGCAGCCAATGACGCCGACGGTGAGGATTTCCTTATTCAGGGCAGATGGTGGGTTGCTATTGTCCATAGTCGATTCTCTCGAGTGTTTGTGTTTCGGATGATACGATCGCCATGGGGGAAGGCGGGGGGATACTGGGTGCGGTCAAGGGGAAGGAGTCAGCGGGGGGTGCTGCGTGAGGGCAGCGGGGTGGGGGCTCAGGGGTGCGACCACCTAACGGTCCGGGGGCCGGAGATCGATGCGCTCGGTGTGGCCGCTCGGCAATTCCGTGAGGCGTTGCGTATGGGAGCGAATGAACTCGGCGAAGGCGGCGGTGGCGGACGAGGGCCGGATTTCCCGATCCCGATACGCCGGCCTGCGGGAGAGAACCGGTTTCCGTTCCGGGAAACGCGGCGCCGAAACGACGCGCTCCGCCGCTTTGGCCGCAAGCGACGCCTTCCTCATGTCGGCGATCTGTCCCGCGAGGGCGGGGAGGGTGCGGATCATGATCGCGAGGTCGGCCCAGATCGAGAGGGTTTGAAGATAGCGGATATCGAGGGCTACCATCCGGCGGAAACTGGTCCTGTTCTTGCCATTCACCTGCCAGCATCCGGTCAGGCCGGGGAGGCCCGCGAAGCGTTTCCGGTAGCAGCGC
>JAHEDC010000530.1 GCA_024641425.1 Verrucomicrobiales bacterium
ACGGGACACGGTGCAGCGGCTTTTCCAGGAACGCGGGATGGACGAGAACGCGGTGGAGGTGCTGGTGGCGTTGCTCGAACTCACGAAGGCTCCGCAGGTGCGGGCGCAGGCCTTGGCCACGCTGGGGATGGCGGGGAAATTGGAGTCGCCCGAGGTCGTCGCCGCGCTGGCGGATCCCCACGCGGGCGTGCGAATCGAAGCCCTGCGACAGAGCGAGGCTCTCGCGCGGAGTCCAATGGGCGGGCCCTTCGCGGAAGTGGCGGCCCTTGCGAGCGATGGGGATGCGGGAGTGCGGATGCAGGCGGCCTTTTCGCTCGGGGCCTTTCCGCGTTTACGTGCCGAAGAAGCCCTCGCGCGCCTTGCGACCGCTGATGGCGGCGAAGAATGGATTCGGGCCGCCATTCTGTCGTCGCTGAGCCCGGAGCGCGCGCTTTTTCAGACCCTGAATACCGGCGAAGCAATCGACCTCGACGTTCCGGAGCTTGGGGCGAGGCCGAGCGCCACCGATCGGGCGAAAGTCATTGCCGAGTATGCCGGGGTCGTCGACCTCAAAGGCGACATCGAAAAAGGGCACGCGCGTTTCCAGGCCTTGTGCGCGACCTGCCATCGCTTGCGCGGTGAGGGCACCGAAGTCGGCCCCGATCTTGGCATGACCCGCGGAAAGCCCGTCGAATGGCTGCTGGGCGCGATCCTCGATCCCGGCGCGATTGTGGAGGCGCGCTATTCCTCGTGGAAGGTGACCTTGAAGTCAGGCGACGTGATCACGGGCATCATCGGTGCCGAAACCGCGAACAGCGTGACCTTCCGCCTCCCCGGCGGCATCGAACATGCGGTCCTGCGCGAAGACATCGCGAAGCTCCAGTCCCTTTGCGCGTCCCTCATGCCGGCGGGCTTCGAAAGCGCGCTCGATCCCCAGGCCATGGCCGATCTTCTCGCCTGGATTCGCGCGGAGCCGTGAATCGAGGTTGGGCATGGCGGCGCGGCGGTTCCCGATGTAACCTCGCCCATGTCCGATCCTCAACTTGGCCGACGCAACACGCTGCGCGCACTTTCCCGTCACACCGCCGGGATGATGCTCGACGGCGGTGGTCTCGGCGAGATCCTCCTTCCGAACCGCTACGTGCCCGCCGACCTCACGCCGGGCGGGGAGATCGAGATCTTCCTCTCGCTGGATTCGAGCGACCGCCTCGTCGCGACGACCGAGTCTCCGCTCGCGATGGCGGGCGAGTTCGCCTTGCTCACGGTCGTCGCCGTCTCTCGCATCGGGGCCTTCCTTGACTGGGGCCTGTCGAAGGATCTCCTCTTGCCCTACGCCGAGCAGATCAAGGAACTGGAGGTCGGCGACAAGGAACTCGTCTACATCCGCGTCGATCCGGTCAGCCGCCGCCTCATGGCCTCGGCGAAACTCCGAAAGCACGTCGCGGAGACGGCACCCGCGGCGGCGAGCGGGGGAATGCCGGTGATGTTCCAGCTCGCGGAGAAATCCGATCTCGGCTACCGGGCGGTTGTCGAGAACCGTTACTGGGGACTTCTCCGCCTTGAGCAGGGTGCGAAGGTGCCGCCGCGTGGAGTGCGTTGCGAGGGCTACATCGCCCGCGTCCGCGACGACGGGCTCGTCGACCTCAGTCTGGATCCGCCGGGCTACGGCAAGGTGCCGTCGGCGGCGGAACAGCTTGCGGCCATTCTGGCCACGGCTCCGCGCGGCTTTCTCCCCCTTCATGACAAAAGTCCGCCCGCGCAGGTGCGGGCGATGCTCGGGATGAGCAAGAAGGTCTTCAAGCAGGCCGTTGGCGCGCTCTACAAGGCAGGGAGGATCCGCATCGGTGAGGACGGGGTCTATCTCCTTGCGAGGCGCTAGAGGCGGGCAGCGAGGTTTGACTTGCGTCCGGATTTCCAAACTGGCACACTACTGTCCCTATAGAGTACCCCTAACGATTGCCCTCCTCCCCATGAAACCGTCTTTCCTTTCCTCCCGCGCCCTCGCCTCCCTCGTCCTTGCCTGCCTGGCGGCGTTTTCCTCCTGTTCGAGGGAGAAAGCAAAGGAGACGACGGCTTCGGGCGAAACGAGGGCCGCTGGAGAATCCCCCGCGTCCGCGCCGAAGGGCGACGAGAAAAAGACCGGTTCCGGCGAGGCGGCACCCTCGATTCCCGCATCGGCGGCTGGAGAAGACGGGGGAGGGGAGATGGCGGACGTGCCGGAGGACGGCCAGAAGCCGGAAACCGCAGCTTCGGCACCGGAAGGCGCGTCCTCGAAGACGGGTGCGGGTGCCGTTCCCAGAGCGAAGGAGGGTCTTCTCGGGTCGAAGACCGACGACGAGCGCATCGCGGAGATCCGGGAGCTGGCGGCGAGCGGCGGTGAGTCGCTCGGTTCCGCTTTGCAAAGCGCCATGGAAAGCGAATCGGCCGCCGTGCGGGAGGAAGCCGTCCGGGCCACCGCCGGGCTTGATTCTCCGGGAGCGGTCGAGATTCTCAAGACGGCGGCCCGGGAAGGTGAGCCCGCGGAGGCCGCCGCCGCCGTCGAGGTGGCTCGCGATCTCGACAATGCGCTTCGGGTGAGTGTCTTGTGTGAATCCCTGGCGTCGAAGGATCCGGAAACCCGGCGTCTGGCGGTTCTTGAATTCGGCGAAATGCGGCCGAAGTACGACATCCAGCAGATCTTTCCGATTCTGAACGATACGGATCCGACGGTGGGCACCACGGCGGCGGAGACCCTGGACACCCTTTTCGGAAAGCGTTTCTCGGATGCCTCCGAGGCCAATGCGTGGTGGGGCGAGAACGCGGTGAATTACGATGAGAAGCTTGTCCGAACCGGGCCCTAGGCCTTCCGGAACGGCGCGGGATACCTGAAGTGCCATGCCCGCCAAGAAGGACAAGATCGACCCCGCGACCCTGACGGGAAACGCGCTCCGGAAGGAAGCTTGCCGCCGCATCCGGATGGCGCGGAGCCGGTGGAAGGACCACAACAACGCGGCCTGCCGCGCGGAACGCGAGAAGGCGCTCGCGCTCTACGAGAAGCTGGACGCGGCGCAGCGGGAGAAAGTCCCGCAGGAACTCCGCGTCTGGCTGCGCTACCGGAGCGAGAAATACTTCGGCCCGCAGCGGACGCCGCCGAAGGGACGCGGCTGAGGCCCTACAGCTTCGCGGGCGCGTTCTTCCGCTTCTTCTCCTTCGGCGCCGCCTTCGGTCTCCCCAGGGTCTTGACGGTCGGATCCATCTGTCTGAGGAGCTTCTCGTCGGGGCCGCCGCCGAATTGCTTCCAGTACATCGCCTTGAAGGGATTCACCTTCGGGCCGACGGCGTCCTCGTTGACCATGAGCGGGAGCGTTTTCTCCCACCAGATGTCATAGGCGGCGCGCAGTTTGGCGGCCTCGTCGGGATGGGCCTCCAGGACGTTCGCCGTCTCGCCCCTGTCTTCCTTGAGGTCGTAGAGTTCCTTGTTGTTCACGAGGCGGTAGCGGGCGTCGCGGATCGAGCAATTGGAATACTTCGCGTCCGCCGCCTTGCCGTCGGGCCAGCGGCCCACGTGGGTGACGAGCGTGCGGTCGGACCAATCGGCCTGCGGGTTCTCCAGCACGGGGACGAGGCTGCGGCCGTCCCACTGCTTCTCCAGTTCGGGAGAGGGCTTGATGCCGGCGATCTGGAGGAAGGTGGGGAAAAGATCGAGGTGCGCGCTAAGGGCGGGGGAATCGACGCCGGGGGTGATCTTGCCCGGCCAATGCCAGAAGCAGGGCGAGTGGGTGCCGCCGTGGTAGGGCGTGCCCTTGCCGCCGCGGAAGCCGCCGCTGAAATACTGCGTGTGCGTCCCGCCGTTGTCGGAGATGAAGAGGACGAGCGTGTCCTTCTCGATCCCCCATTCCTTCAGTTTCCCGAGCAGCTTGCCCACGTTCTCGTCGATGTTCGTGATCATCGAGTAGTAGGCGACCGCGCCCTTGTCGAGCTTCTTCCCGTCGATGTCCTTGCCCTCGTAAAGCTTGTCGTATTCCGGGCCGGGGCTGATGAGCGGGCCGTGGGGCGCGTTCGTCACGAGGTAGGTGAAAAAGGGCGCGTCGCCCTTGCGCTTCGCGTCCATCCACTTCACGGCCTGGTCGAAGAAGAGGTTCGTGCAGTAGCCCTCGGTCTTCACGATGGTGCCGTTGTGGAGGAGGGCCGGGTTGAAATACTTGTTGTCCGGGAAATCGCCGCCGCTGCCCGCGTAGGTCTGGCCGATGCCGCCCGCGCCGTGGATGTAGACCTCGTCGAAGCCCCGCTGGTCCGGCTGGTAGGGCGCCTCGTCGCCGAGGTGCCACTTGCCGAAGATCCCGTTCGTGTAGCCCGCGGACTTGAGCGTCTGCGGG
>JAHEDC010000081.1 GCA_024641425.1 Verrucomicrobiales bacterium
GGTCGAGCGCGTCCCCGCTCAGTCCGGCCGCATCTGCTTCGGCTTTCAATCGCGGCCAATCCGCGACGAGTCCCGCCAGGACGCTGCGGTTTCTGGCGCACGCTTCGCGGTCCGGAACCATGGCGAGGGGCGTCGAGAGGATAAATCCCTTCGCCTCGAAGGGAGCGGCCGCCCTCTTGATCCGCCTGAGAGCCTCACGAAGCGTCGCATCGGAGTCGGCGGTTACGATGATGCGCGCGGAATTCGCGTCGGTTGCCGAGAGGCGTTCGCCGAGCCGTTCGAAGACGGAAAGGGCATGGCTGTGCTTTGGGCGGAGGGCCTCGGCGGAAGCGGAAATTCCGGGGAATCCCTTCAGGGCGAGGGTGATGGAGAGGGTCAGGCCGAGAACAAGGGTAAGCCCGAACGGAGTTCGGGGACGAACCGGAGAATGCGAAGGGGGGGGGGCGCATGTTCCAAGGCGGTCCCTCCCCAAGGACAGAAGCCAGGGAAAGACCTGGAGCATGATCCCCGCTCCGAGCAGGACGCCGACCGCGATGAGGGTGCCGAGTTGGGATGCCCCGGGCAGGCTGCTCAGGTTGAGGCCGGCGAAAACGGCCGCCGTCGTCAGTGCCGCCCACACGATTCCCGATGAGGAAGCCTTCCTCCCGGCGACTCCCGAACTCCATGAATCCTGGTAGAGGATGAATCCGTAATCGACGACGACACCGATGAGGATCGCCGCGAAGCCGACACTGCTGGCTCCGAGCCGGTCATAGAGAAGCGTGCCGATTGCCAGCGTGCCGAGGAACGTAAGGGCGAGGCAAAGGACCAGGTAGAACAGGGGAAGCATCCGGCGATACGCGAGCCAGAAGAGTCCGACAATCATTCCAAGGGTCAGGCATACCGAGGTGACCATTTCAAAGCGCATGTCGCCCGCAATCTCGGCAATGTAGGGCGCTCGACCGGTTTCTTCGATGCGAATACCGGCGGATTCCCTTTGCCATCGCGCCACTTCCGCGCGCAGGCGCGCGAGCCAGGGGATCGTCTGCCGGTAGTCGTAGAGTTCGCCCGGCGCATCGATGAAAAGAACACGGCAGCGACCGTCTTCCGAAGCGAATGAGAACGGCCCGTTACTGCCAAAGGGAAGGAGGGCGGGCCCAAGATTGGTGAGTCCCAGGGGATCGGTACTCGCCCGAAACAGTTCCTCCGGCTCGAGCCCCGTTGTGAGTGTCGCAACCGCGGATTCGAGGACTTCGGACGAGCGCCCCGCGGAAAGCTTGGCGGCAAGCGCCTTTAAGGAAGGGGTCTCGCCATTCATCCAGGCCCAGGCCAGCAACTCCCCAAACAACGCGGGGCGCTCGGTGCCCGGCGCTTCCCAGTCCGCTCTGGCCACCAGATTGTCTGCCGTCCGAAGACGTTCACAGAGTGCCGCCGCAGCCGCTTCCACTTCGTCCGCCTGCTCGCCTTCCAGGGAAAGAATGAGGTCGATCTCGCGCCCGAAATGCTCCTGGAAGACGCGAAGTCCCTCGACTTCCGGCATCTTCCGGGGCAGGAGCGTCAGGGGATCCGAATCGAAGCGGGTATAGCGTATGGCGACGAAACCCAACCCGAGGAGAGCGAGGACGAGGAGGAGGAACCGGAAGCGATTTGGCATGGGAGGGCAGGCGCACACCATGTCAGGAACCGCGATCGCTGACAAGGGTGGCGGCGATCGCCGGGCCTTGGGTGAAATTCCCAGGCCGCAGGCGGCGGGATCATCCGGGAAGCCCGGCTTTGCGAATGGCGCGGATTCCGCTTGATCGGTAGAAGGGAAACGCTTACGGAAGGCGCTCTTCCAATTCGCCAAGCAAGATGAGAAAGAAAAGCCGCCGTCGCATCCCCACCAAATCCCGCTGGGCCGAAGTCCGTCCTTCAGGCCTGCATGGCCGGGGTCTGTTCTCGACCCGGGATATTCCCGCGGACACCGAGATTTTCGAGTATGTGGGCGAGTACCTCGACAAGGAGGAATCGAACGCGCTGGGCATGAAACATCTGGAGGAATCGAAACAGACGGGCGGTGGTGCCGTTTATCTTTTCATCGTCAACGACGAATGGGACATCGACGGGAATTTCGAATACAACACAGCCCGCCTTATCAACCACTCCTGTGATCCGAATTGCGAGGCTCAGATCGACGATGCCGACCGGATCTGGATTGTCTCGCTCAAGGACATCGCGAAAGACGAGGAACTGACGTTCAATTATGGCTTCGACCTCGAAGACTACGAGGAACATCCCTGTCTCTGCGGGAGCAAACGCTGTGTCGGCTACATTGCGGCGGAGGAATATTGGCCGAAGCTCAAACGCAAGGAGGCCGCGAAGGCGCGGAAAGCCGCGAAAACGGAGGCTTCGAAGCCGAAGAAAGGGCCAAAGAAGGCGGCGCGGAAGTAAGGCGGGTTCCGTCAGGGGATGCGGATCGAGCGCCCGTTCACGAGTTTGTCCGAACTCATTCCGTTGGCCTTCTTGATGGCGGAGACGGAAACGCCGTATTTCTTGCTGAGGCCCCAGAGGGTGTCTCCTGACGAAATTCGGTGGGTTTTTGATCCACTTGTTTTCCGGCTGGAAGACGCGGACGAGGATGCCGGGGAACTGCGGGAGCGCGAGGAAGAGGCGGTACCACTGGAACTTTGCTGGCTGCCTCGGGCCATTTGGGGAAGATAGTTTCCGGCGGCGTCGAACGGATACTCCGTCGGTGGAAGGTTGTGGGGAGGGGTGGCGCTTGATCCCGAAAAGGATGTGCCCTCGGAAGGAACCCACTTCGGGGTCCCCGCTCCTCCGGGAACGGTGACCGAGCTCTTGCATCCGCTGAAGAGAACGAGGGCCGCGAAGGGAATGCTATGCGTGAGCGCCTGTTTGATCATGGGCGGAACGTCCGTTTTTCCCTTCCGGATGTCAATGGAAAGTCGGATTCCCCGGTGGGATTGCCGGGGCATGAAACTGATCGGAATATTTGAAAGAGACATCGCCGACGGCACGTAAGAATCAGAAGGCCCATTCCGCGACGAGCGCGTGCAAAGGCTCTTCACCGCCGTAAAAGTCACCGCTTGCATCGTCGCGAATGATCGGTCATACTGGATATTCTTCATAGCCAAAACATGCGCGCCCGGAATTCCGGATGAAAAGGAAAGAGCGCGATTTCACATAACACATAGACGATGAAACCGATCGCAAGGATTCTACTGAGTACGCTGCTTCTGACGCCGTTTGTCGCGTGTCAGGACGACCGTGGCGCGAACAAGACCATATTCCAGCCAGAGCCGCCGTCTTCCCATGTCGGCTATATTGGCCCGAACAAGCCCCAGAACGAGCAGTCCGGAGAGCGCCGGAATCTGACGACCAATCCGGCGAACGATCCTGTCAGCGAGCCGCCGAGCCTTGATCCTTTGACGGGCAATCCCGGAACTTCGGAGGGGACGCCTCCGGAAATGGGCCCGGAACCTGGGCCGACCGTTGATCCTAATGGAGGAACAGGTACGCCGCCGGCTATCGGAGCCCCGCCCTTCGCGAAGCCCGTGCCCGGAATGTCTGGCTACGTGTTCAGCCCGTTCTCTCCCGGCAAGAAGATCGAAGTCATTGGTTATCCTCCCGGGACGGTGGTGAAGTGTCCCTACACCCAGAAGGAATTCAAGGTTCCCTGAGAAACGCGTTTCCTTCTTTGATTCCCGATCCGGGTGCGTGCCGCATTTCTTCCCGAGGCGCTGAGAAACGCACCTTTCCGTTTGAACTCCTGACCCGATGCCCACGGGCTTCTCCCACATCGCGGTCATAGGGCCGGGGCTCCTTGGTGGTTCCGTGGCATTGGCAGTCAGGCGTGCCGATCCAACCTGCCAGGTGTCGCTTTGGGCGCGTCGCCCGGAAGTCCTCGAAGGCTTGCGGGTGATGGAACTCGCGGATCGGGTGACGACCGACCTCGGGGAGGCCGTCGACGGGGCCGATCTGGTCGTTCTTGCAACTCCTGTGGGCATAATGCCGGACGTGGTGGGCCGATTGGTGAACGGGCTTCTCACCGAGGGAACGGTCATTACCGATGTGGGGAGCGTCAAGGGGCCGGTTGTTCGGGAGATCGATGCGATTCTCGCGCACCGGTCGGGAGTCTCCTTCATTGGCAGTCACCCCATGGCCGGGTCCGAGCGGTCCGGCGTTTCGCATGCTCGGGAGGGCCTCTTCGACGGGGCCATGTGTGTGCTGACTCCGGGTGCGAGCACCACGTCCGCCGCGCTCGCACGGGTGCGAGATTTCTGGGAAAAAATGGGAGCGCGCGTCTGCGAATTGGAACCGGGAGCCCACGACCGTGCGGTCGCCGCGATCAGCCACCTGCCGCATCTCGTCGCGTCCGCTCTCGCCAAGACATCCCTCGAACCGGATGCGTCCGTGGCCTCGCTGGCTGCGAACGGGTTCCGTGACACCACACGCGTCGCGGGCGGGAATCCGGACATGTGGGCCGAGATCGCGCTGTTGAACAGGGAAGCGCTGAGGGAACCTCTGGTGCGGATGGGGGAGAGCCTGCGTGAAATGCTTGCCTTTCTGGACAACATGGAGCATGAAAAGCTCCGCCGCTTCCTCGGGGAAGCGAAGGAACTCCGTGACGCGGCCTTCCCTTACAAGGAAACGCCGCCGTCCATCGAGGGGTGAGCATTCCCTTGGGTTCCAGACGTTGTTTTCCCCGTTCTGGCGGCCACTTCCTTCACCTACCGTCAGCGATATTCCATTGTCCAATGAGCAGCAGTCCGCGCGAATACAAAGTCCGTCAGGCGAGAAAGATCTCCACCGAAATGACGGTGCCCGGCGACAAGAGCATTTCTCACCGCGCCCTCATGCTCGCCTCCCTTGCCAATGGTGCGTGTGAGATCCGTGGCCTCCTCCCAAGCAGCGACTGTCTTTCCACTCTGGAAGCGATGCGTGCCCTCGGCGTCAGGATCGACGTCATCGAGAAGAATGGCGACGGCGATCCCGTGACGGTGCGGGTCCATGGCGTCGGGGGGAAATTCACCAAACCCGAGGGCCCGATCGATTGCGGGAACTCCGGCACGACGATGCGTCTGATGTCCGGCATCCTCGCCGCGCAGGACTTCGAAACGCGGCTCGTCGGCGATGAATCCTTGTCCCGGCGCCCCATGCGGCGGGTGATGGAACCCCTTGAAAAGATGGGGGCGAATGTGACTGCCGAAGGCGAGGGTGATTGTGCGCCCCTGGTCATTCGTGGTGGGTCGCTTTCTCCGATCCACTACGATCTGCCGGTGGCCAGTGCGCAGGTGAAAAGCTGCGTCCTCCTCGCTGGCATGCTCAGCCACGGCCGCACGTCGGTGACCGAGCCCGCGCCCACCCGCGATCATACGGAGCGCATGCTCGACTACTTCCTTGTCAAGACCCGTCGCGAGAAGGGAACCGTGACGATCCAAGGGCCGCAGGTTCCCGAATCCCGTGACTTTCGGGTTCCCGGCGATATCTCGAGCGCGGCCTTCTGGCTGGTGGCGGCTGCGGCCCAGGTTGGCGCTCGGCTCACCATTCGGGACGTGGGCCTGAATCCGACGCGATCCGGAATCCTCCAGGTGCTTGTCCGGATGGGAGCGAACATTTCGGACGCCCTCCTCGGGGACGGGAATGGCGAGCCATTCGGGAACATCACCGTGCGAGGGAGAAAGCTCAGGGGGATTGACATCTCCGGGGATGTCATCCCCAACATCATCGATGAATTGCCCGTCATCGCGGTCGCGGCGGCCCTTGCCGAAGGGACGACCTCGATCCGTGGCGCGGAGGAACTCCGGGTGAAGGAAACGGATCGCATCCAGGCCGTTGCGGACAACCTCGAACTCATGGGCGTCACGGTTCGCCAGTTCTATGACGGGATGGAGATCGACGGCGGCTCGAAACTGAAGTGCGCGCGTGTCCCGAGTTATGGCGACCACCGGATCGCGATGGCCTTCGCCATCGCCGGCCTGTTCGCCGAGGGCGAGACGGTGATCGAGGATACCGCGTGTGTGTCCACTTCCTATCCCGGCTTCGAGCGCGAGTTGAAGCGCTTCATGAGCGCACAGGTTTCCGCCGGTCAGAGCGTGCCGACGATTACATCCGTCTTCAACGCCGACGATCTCGCCGCGCGCGAGCGTGCGGTGAAGGAGCAGCGGAAGAAGGAAAAGGAGGAACACCGGCGGGAGAAGCGTCGCGGGGACAAGAGGGACGAGGCATGAGCGGTTCCGAATCGACAGCACCGGTTATCGTGGCCATCGACGGTCCCGCTGCCTCGGGGAAAAGCAGCGTCGCGCGTGCCCTGGCCGCCCGTCTGGGATTTCTCTTCGTGAATTCGGGAGCCATGTACCGAGCGGTGACCTGGTCGGTCTTGAAAGCCGGGGTCGATTCCTCCGATCCCGATGCCGTTGCCGCCCATCTTCGACGGCTCACAATTGGGTGCGGGGTGCGCGACGGCCAGGCGACGGTTACGATCGACGGGGACGATCCGGGAGAAGCCCTGGTCACTCCGGAAGTGAACGACCACGTCTCCCCGGTAGCCCGCGTGCCCGAGGTTCGCGAGACCCTTGTGGCCCGCCAGCGTGAGTACGCGAAACTCGGGCCGCTGGTCATGGAAGGCCGGGACATCGGCACGATCGTTTTCCCGGGAACGCCCTACAAATTCTACATTGACGCCTCACGGGAAGTCCGCGACGCGCGCCGCCGTCGTCAAGGGCTCGACGACGACCTTGCGGCCCGAGACCGGCAGGACAGCTCGCGGGCGCATTCACCACTCATCGTGGCCGACGACGCGACGGTTATCGACAGCTCCCATCTGACGATCGGCGAGGTGGTGGAAGCCGTCCTCGCCGACATGCGTGCCAACGGATTCGAAACCCCCTAGCACCTCTAAGAAGCAAGACTGATTCAATCCTCCCCATGCGATTCTGGTACCGATTAGGCTACAGCACGGCCGAAGCCCTCTTCCACGGATTTTTCCACTACCGGGTTTACCATCGTGAGCGTCTTCGACTGGTGGAAAACACCGGCGCGCTCCTTGCGAGCAACCACGTGAGCATGTTCGATCCTCCGCTGATTGGAATCGCCTTCGACTACGAGGTGCACTATCTCGCTCGCAAAACGCTCTTCGATCATCCGGTCACCGGCTTTTTCTATCCCCGGTTCAATGCGCTTCCCATCGACCAGGAGCGCCCTGAGATGGGCAGCCTGAAGCGGATCATCCGCATCGTCAAGGCAGGAGAGAAAGTTGTCGTTTTCCCCGAGGGCCAGCGCTCCCCCGACGGCACCATCCTCCCCGGGGAACCGGGGGTCGGTCTCATGATCGCGAAGTCCCGTGTTCCCGTTGTGCCTTTCCGTATCTTCGGTGCCTACGAAGCGCTGCCACGGGGGAAAAAATACCCGCGGAGATCACGGATCAGCGTGGTTGTCGGCGAGCCGTTGAAATTCACGGAGGAGGAACTCGCGACCAAGAGCCGGGAAGGTTATCGCGCCCTCGCCCAGCGGGTCATGGACGAGGTGGCCCGCTTGGAGATTCCCCCGGAACCATAGCAAGGCCGCCTATTTGCGACGCTCTTTCTTCGCGCGCTCGCGCAGTTTAAACCGCAGCGGGATGCCGGTGTAGGGACTGGCTTCGCGGATGCGGGCTTCGAGATAGCGCTGGTAGTTCTCCTGGAGGAGGTCGGCCTGGTTGACGAAGAGGACGAACTCCGGCACCGGGATCGGCATCGGGTTGTTGTCCTCGCGGGCCATCGTTGCGTAGAGGAGCTTGAGGCGTTTGTTGTGCTTCTTCCGGATCGCCGGTGGGGGCTTGCGCTCCATGGCCTCGTGGAGCAGGCGGTTGAGGACGCCGGTATTGAGGCCGTTCACGGAGGCCTTCCGGATGTCCTCGACGCACTTGAAGATGCGGTTCACATGCTGTCCCTCCAGCGCGGAGGCGGCGAGCATGGGGGCGTAGTGAAGGAAGAACAACTCGGTGCCGATGTGCGCGCGGAGTTTCTCCAGACGCTCGCTTTTCGGGGTGCCGGGATGGTAGAGGTCGAGCTTGTTGAGCATGACGACGCAGGGCTTTCCGGCCTCAACGATCATCTGCGCGATCTTCCGGTCGTGGGCGAGGACGCCGGTCGAGGCGTCGATGACGAGGCAGCAGACGTCGGCGCGGCGGATGCTGCGCTCGGAGCGCATGACGGAGAAAATCTCAACGGCGGAGTCGCGCTTGTTCTTCGGGCGGATGCCGGCGGTGTCGATGAGGATGTAGTCGAGGCCGCCGTGGGAGAAGGGGATGTCGATGGCGTCGCGGGTCGTGCCGGCGACATCGCTTACGATGGTGCGCTTGTCCTCGAGGAGGGCGTTGACGAGTGAGGATTTGCCGACGTTGGGACGCCCGACGAGGGCGAGCTGGATCGGGCGGCGCTTGGGGCCTACGGGTTTGCCCTCTTCTCCGGCGACGAATTCCACGGCGGGAAGGTGCTCCTCGATCAGTCCCACCAGTTCGGAAAATCCGCGCCCGTGGGCGGCGCTGATGCCGATCGGGTTCGCCATTCCGAAGGCCGAGAATTCATCGATCTGCCCGTCGTGCTTCGGGTCGTCGATCTTGTTGACCGCGAGAATGACGGGGCGGCGGGCCTTGCGAAGCATGGTGGCCACGAAATCGTCGATCGGGCTCAGGCCCTCCGCGCCATCGACGACGAAGACGATGACGTCCGCCGTCTCCAGCGCGATGTCGGCTTCCACCGCCACGGCGTCGCCGAAGCCGTCGTCGAGATTGGCGCAGATTCCGCCGGTGTCGATGACCGTGAACGGGCGCTTCCCGAGATGGCAGTCGGCGGCGATGCGGTCGCGGGTGACGCCGGGCATGTCGTGGACGATGGAGATGCGGCGACCGGCGAGGCGGTTGAAGATGGCGGACTTCCCGACGTTCGGCCGTCCCACGATGGCGACGGAAGGCAGGCGCGCGCCGAGCTGCATCGGTTTCTTGCCGCCGAGGACGGGCACGCGGGACTGGCGTCCGCGGGGGGGGCGTTTTCCGGAAGGAGCCGGGGCGTCGGAGGTGGGATCGTGGTCAGGCATGGCCGGCTTCGTGGACTTGGCGGAGTCCCTCGCGGATATACAAGGCGGCGGAAGTGGCGGTGAAACAGGCGGCCAGAACCGTCGCGATGGTGAGCGAGGGGGGCGGAAGCTGGAACATGAGGACGCCCACCGCAAGTATTTGCGTCGCCGTGGCCGCTTTTCCCGTCCAGTGCGGTTTCACGATGACATGCTCGATGACCTGGTTCATCAGGAGCGCGCCGCAGACGAGGACGGCATCGCGCCCGATGACGAGGGCGCAGAACCAGATCGGGAAATAGTGGCCCCAGTTCGTGAAGCTCAGCGTGATGATCGCCGCCGTCATGAGCCCCTTGTCCGCGATGGGATCGAGGATCGTCCCGAGCCGGCTCTGCTGGTTGAAATGCCGCGCGATGTAGCCGTCGAGGGCATCGCTGGCGGCGGCGACGGTGAAGGTGATGATGGCGGCCCAGCGGTAGGCCTCCAGCGGCGCGCCCGCTTTCACGCTCTCCCCGTAGTAGATTGCGAGCCCGACGAAGACCGGGATAAGGAGGATGCGGAAGACGGTGATCTTGGTCGCGAGGGTCATGGGGGGAAGGTCAATGGTCAACGGTCAACAGTCAACGGGACGAACGAAGCGTCGCTCTCGCGATTTGCCGTTTTCCGGGAGAGGAGAATATTGTGGTTGCCGCGGAACGCGCAAACGGGCGATTCTCGGATTTGTGAAGCCCATACGACGACCCCAGATGATGAAGACACGCACCCGGTGGTTGGTTTTGATCGTCGTTGTTGCGTTTTCCGGCTGCGTTCATCCGACCGCGAAGCCAGAATTTGATGCCGAAGCAGCGAGGAAGGACCCGCTGGTTCAAGCGATGAGGCCGCCTGTCGCCTACGCATCGTGGACCACCCGGCAATTCCGGCAAACCGATCCCAAGGCGGAGGTGGAGAAGAATTTCGCCAAGCTGAATTACCGGGTATTTCACGCAATGGGCATGGGCATGTATTTTCCGGGCATAGATTTTCATGATGGCCTGGCGGTGCAATTCGCGTACGGAAGCATGCGGAGCGACACCGGGACGGATGTTATCGAGAGCGAAGCGCAGGAGGTTCATATGGACGCGGCCCGCGAATTTGCGTCTATTTACAATCGGGAACTCTTGATCCGCCTTCGGAGTTCTGGCGCGTTGTTGGAAAAAGTGCGAGCTCAAAGCGCGGCGGTGAGAGCTGACATGGGAGGTCGAAGGGAACCGTTCTTCTGGGAGCCTTAACCCCGGCGTCTCCGGGCGCACCCGCCGCAGACTTCGCCTCCACCTCCCGCCGGAACGGACTGAAGTCCGTTCTCCGTCCTGAGGGCCGCTGGTGCGACGGGATCGCCGTGGAGGCCTGGCTCCTGTAATTACACCCACCCGACTTCCCGGAGCCCCACTTTTTCAGAAAAGTGGGCGCGGAAATTCTTCCCGCGCGGGCGGCATTCTCCCCCTTGACCGTTGCCCCTTGACCGTTGACTTTCCGCCATCATGTCCTATCCCGCCCTCGATTCGCCCGCCCCTGATTTCACCGTTCCCGTTGTCGGCGGGGATTATGCCGAGGGCGCGACGGTTTCCCTCTCGGAGTTGAAGGGGGAGTCGGTCGTGCTCTATTTCTACCCGAAGGACGACACGCCGGGCTGCACGATCCAGGCCTGCGGGCTGCGGGACGCGTGGGGGGAGATGAGGAAGAAGGCGCGGGTCTTCGGGGTGAGCATCGACCCGGTGGAGGATCATGCGAAGTTCATCGCGAAGTTCGACCTTCCTTTCCCGCTGCTCAGCGACACGGAGCAGGCGATGGTGACGGCCTATGGCGTGTGGGTGGAGAAAAACAACTACGGCAAGAAATACATGGGGACGGAGCGGACGACGTTTGTCATCGGGCCGGACCAGAAGATCCGCGCCGTCTTTCCGAAGGTGAAGCCGGAGGAACATGTCGAGGCGCTGCTGGGAGTGTTGTAGGAGGAGTCAAGAGTCAAGGGTCAACGGGATGGGTTGTGGCTGTCGCCACTGAAAACTGAAAACTTCGAACTGAAAACTTCCCCGTGTCCACTCGCGACGAACTCCAGGCCCGGCTCCACGATCTCGGGATCGTGCCGAGCAAGGCGATGGGGCAGAATTTCCTGACCGATCCCACCCTCGCGGGGTGGATCGCGCGGCAGATCGAGCCTGGCCCTGAGGATACGGTGGTGGAGATCGGGCCCGGCATGGGCGCGCTCACGGATACCCTCGCGGAGCTGGCGGGGCGGCTGATCCTGATCGAATTCGACCGCAAGCTGGCCCACCACATGCGCGAGCGCTTCGCGGAGCGGGAGAACGTCGAGGTCATCGAGGCGGACGCGGCGCAGTTCGACATCCGGCCGCTTTTCAAATACGGCCCGGTGAAGGTCATCGGCAATCTGCCCTATTCCGCCGGGGGCGCGATCATGCGGAATTTCCTCCAGAACCCGACGCCGGTCGCGGAGGCGCTTTTCATGCTCCAGACCGAGGTCGCCGAGCGCATCTGCTCCGATCGGCGCTCGAAGCAATACGGCGTGCTGACCTTGCGTGTGCAGGTCGGCTGGGAGCCGACGATCATCCGCACGCTGCCGCCCGAGCCGTTCTATCCCATGCCGGCCATCGACTCGTCGGTGCTGCGCCTCACCCCGCGCGATCCGATCTCGCTGCCCGCGCACGACGGGCGACTTTTCGACCAGCTCATCCGTCAGGGCTTCTCCCAGCGCCGGAAGCAGGTGAAGAAGCTCCTCGCCTCGTCCCTCCCCGACGCCCTCGCGTGGGAGGAAATCTGCGACATCCTCGGTGTGCTCCCGACGGCGCGGGCGGAGGAGATCTCGCTCGAGCAATGGGTCGCGCTCACCAACTGCTGCGACCCGCACCCGCTCAAGGCCATCGCGCAGGGCGACGACGAGATGTTCGATGTCGTCGACGACGAGAACGCCGTCATCGCCCAGGCTCCGCGCGCGGAAGTCCACGCGCGAAACCTGCTCCATCGCGCCGTGCATGTCTTCGTCTTCAACGCGCGCGGGGAGTTGTTCCTGCAGAAGCGCTCGATGTTGAAGGACAAGTCGCCCGGCTTGTGGGACTCGAGTGCCGCCGGGCATCTCGATGCGGGCGACGACTACCCGGAGACGGCGGGGCGCGAGCTGCGCGAGGAACTCGGCATCGACGCGCCCGCGCGCTATGTCGCGGACATCGGTGCCAGCGAGCGCACGGGCTGGGAATTCGTCCAGCTCTTCGAGGCCACCCACAACGGCCCGTTCAAATACCCCGCGAGCGAGATCTCCGGTGGCCACTTCTTCCCCATGGAGGAGATCCGCGCCTGGGCGGCTGCGCGGCCGCAGGATTTCGCCTCGGGCTTCCACGAGTGTCTCAAGGCCTGGGACGCGCGGGCTGACACGTGAGAATTCCCTTTCGTTTTCCAGGCGATGGCGTTTCACTTCGGCTATGATTCGTAAGCTCCTTTTTTCCTGCGCCGCCATCTTCCTCACCACCGCGCCCGGTCTCGCCGAGAGCCGGATTTTCTATGTCGGGACCTACACCGGCGGGGCGAGCAAGGGGATCTACGGCTTCTCGCTCGATGTGAAGACGGGAAAACTGGAAGCGCTGGGCCTCCTCGCCGCGACGGAGAATCCCTCGTTTCTCGCGTTGCATCCGAGCGGGAAGTTTCTTTACGCGGTGAATGAGATCGAAGAGGGCGCGGTAAGCGCGTTCGCGGTTTCCGAGGATGGAAAAGGGCTAGAGGCCTTGAATACGCAAACGACAAAGGGCTCGGGCCCGTGCCATCTCAGCGTTGATGCGTCGGGCAAGAACGTGCTTTTCGCGAATTACAACAGTGGAAGCGTGGGGGTAATCCGGATTGAGGGCGACGGATCGTTGGGAGAGGTCAGTACTTTCATCCAGCACGAGGGCTCGAGCGTGAATCCGGGGCGCCAAACGGAACCGCATGCGCATTGTATTACGCTGGATCCGGCGAATATGGTCGCCGTTTCCGCGGATCTGGGCGCCGACAAGGTCTTCGCCTATGCCTTCGATGCCGCGAAAGGGAAGTTGATTCCGGCCAAGCAGCCTTCGGTGAATCTCGCTCCGGGGAGCGGGCCACGTCATTTCGCGTTCCATCCGTCGGGTAGCTTCGGCTATTCCATCAACGAAATGCTCTCGACGGTGACCGCTTTCGAGTACGATCCGGTGACGGGTGGGCTCGCCGAAATCGGGACGGTATCGACTTTGCCGTCAGACTTCACGGGTAGCAATTCGACGGCGGAGATCTTCGTGCATCCGTCGGGGAAATTCCTTTATGGCTCAAACCGGGGGCACGACAGCATCGCGGTGTTTTCCATCGACACGAAAAGCGGTGAACTCACGCCCGTGCAGCATTCGCGGGTCGGCGGAAAGACGCCTCGCGGTTTCGCGCTCGATCCTACCGGAGACTTTATCCTCACCGCGAATCAGGATTCGGGCGAAATCCATGTCTTCCGAATCAATCCGTTGAATGGCAAGATCGGCGACACGGCCCGGGAGGCGAAGGTGGATAAGCCCGTCTGCATCGTCTTCGCGCCCCTTGGGAAGTAGACGCGTCCGCTGGTGGAAATGGTGGGTGGCTTCAGAAGTCTGTGCTAGGAGAGGGCGATCTTGCCCTCCTCGACCTCCCTTCGGAGGCGAAGTTGCCCGCAGGCGGCGTTGATGTCGTGGCCCTTTTCGCGGCGGAGAGTAGCGGTGACCCCGTCGGTCTTGAGGGCGGTGAGGAAGCGCTCCTGCGTCGGTTCGTCGGGGCGTTCCCAAGGGAGGCCCTCGACGGTATTGTAGGGGATGAGGTTGACCTTGGCGTTGAGGTTGCGGGCACGCCGGGCGAGGACGTGGGCCTGTTCGAGGTCGTCGTTGACGCCCTTGATGAGGATGTATTCGAAGGTGATCTTCTGTTTCTTCCGTTCATTGTAGTAACGAAGGGCGTCGAAGAGGACATCGAGGGGATACTTGCGGTTCACCGGCATGATGCGCTCGCGCACCGCGTCGGTGGCACCGTGGAGGGAGAGGGCGAGGCGGATCTGAAGCGGTTGGTCGGCGAGTTTCCGGATCTGCGGCGCGAGTCCGCTGGTGGAAACGGTGATGTGTCTGGCCCCGATGGCGATACCCCAGTCGGCATTGATGATGGAGATGGCCTTGAGGACGTTCCTGAGATTCGCGAGCGGCTCGCCCATGCCCATGAAGACGAGGTTGTTGATCCGCTCGCCGGAAATCTCCTCGGCGTGGAGGATCTGCTCGACGATCTCCGCCGCTTCCAGATTCCGGGTGAAACCGGCGAGGCCGCTGGCGCAGAATTTGCAATCGTAGGCGCAACCGACTTGGCTGGAGACGCAGAGGGTGTGGCGGTCGGAACGTTCGCCGAAGAACGAAGTGGAAGCGGGAATGAGGACACTCTCGACGTATCGCCCGTCATGGAGGCGGAAGAGGTATTTCCGGGTGGTATCGCTGGAATCGATGTCGCGTACCGGTTGCATGCTCCGAAGGGAGAACATGCGGGCAAGGGCTTCGCGCAGGGAGGGCTTGAGGTTCGTCATCGCCTGAAAATCGAGGACGCGCTTCCGGTGGATCCATTCGAAGATCTGGCGCGCACGGTAGGCGGGCTCGCCGAGTGCGGCGAGTGCGGCGGCGAGTTCGTCCGGGGTCTGACCGGTGAGGGGAATCATGGTTATCGGTTGATTTGTGATTGGTTATCAGGACTGTGTAGGAACCGTTTCCCATCCCGTCGCCCGTGTCCAACGAATCTCCCTACCGTGTCCTGCTTTACTACAAGTATGTGCGCCTTGCCGATCCTGTCGCCTTCACGGCGGAGCACCGGTCGCTGTGCGAGGAACTCGGTCTGCTCGGGCGCATCCTTATCGCAGAGGAAGGGATCAATGGAACGGTCTCCGGTACGGTGGCGGCAACGGATGCCTACAGAGCGGCGCTGAGTGCAGACGCGCGCTTCGCCGACATCGAATTCAAGGTCGATCCGGCGGACGGGCACGTTTTTCCCAAACTGGCGGTGCGCGCGCGGGCGGAAATCGTGGCCCTCGATTTGGGCAAGGACGATCTTTTCCCGGGAGACGTCACGGGAAGGCGGTTGAGTCCGGCTGAGTTCCAGGCGCTGATGGCGGAAGAGGACGTGCTCGTGCTCGACGGGCGGAACGACTATGAATCGGCGATCGGGCACTTCAAGGGGGCCGTGTGCCCTCCCGTGGGGAATTTCCGTGAGTTTCCCGAGTGGATACGGGAAAACCTGGCGGAGGCGAAGGACCGGAAGATCCTTACCTATTGCACGGGCGGCATCCGCTGCGAGAAGCTTTCGGGATTTCTCGTCCGGGAAGGATTCCGGGATGTCTACCAGTTGGAAGGGGGGATCGTAACCTACGGCAGGGACGAGAAGGTTCGCGGAGAGGATTTCGAAGGCCAGTGTTACGTCTTTGACCAGCGGATTGCGGTCGAGGTGAATCGAACGGCGACGCGGAAGGTGATCGCGACCTGCCGGTATTGCGGGAAGCCCAGCGAGCGTTACGTGAATTGCGCGTGGAAGCCGTGCAACGCGCAGGTCTTCCTCTGCCTGGCATGCGAGACGGAAAGAGGGCGCTATTGCGGGGATGCGTGCGCAGCAGCGGGGATGAAAAATATTTCGTGAAAATGTGTGAGATGCGGCGCGGGGCGGCAATTAGTTTCCGGACACCGTTTTTTAGGGGAACCTGAGATCCCGGCGTCTTGTCGCAGGAGTACGTTGGGGGATGTGCTGCGGCCTTTCGGGGCCCGACTGCGACAGGGCGCCGGGTATTCTTTTTTCCGGCTTCGTCCGCCATGAACTCCGCTGGAAAAAAATGGCCTACTCCTCGACCGCCTCGGCGCGGCGCGGCGGCATGGGAACCGTATCCTCGATCTCGCCCATGATCGGCCACGGGGCGCCGAAATTGAGAATTGTGGGAGGAGAACCAACCACGAACTCCTTGTCGTTGAATTGGTGGCGGTAGGTCAGGGGGACAACGGTGAGCCGGATGTCGTCGTCGGCGACCTTGGCGACGTGGAGGAGGGTGGCGAAATCCGCAGGACCGGAGCGGCGCGGACCGACTACGATGAGTGTTCCGGGAAGGAACCGGTCCGGAGAGAGAGCATCGCCGTTTCCAGGAAGGATGTATTCGAGGTGCACGTTCGGATAGTCGCTGGAATGGGCGTAGACTGCGAGCCCGGAAAGGACGGCGTCGTCCGGGCCGAGTTTCCGGCAGGCCACCACGATGAATTCGCCACGAAGGAAACTGAGGGTGTCGGCCCGCTTGAAATTCTCGACATAGTTCCGTTTGAAGATGGCGTTGACCTCTCCGAGGAGAAAATCGTCATAGCGGAAATATTTGTCGTAGATGTCCCGAGTTGATCGGAACCGTCCCCGGGGAGGGGCCTGTG
>JAHEDC010000531.1 GCA_024641425.1 Verrucomicrobiales bacterium
CATCGAGATACTTGATCACGATAGTCAACGCCTCGGCCAACTCCGCATCTTCAACCGGAAAATGGTTGGTATCGGTAGTCGCGTGAGAAGTCGCCTGTGAACATCCTTTCCAAACTTTGGCGAGCTTGACGGCATCAGGATGCTTTAGATCAAACGACGAAGCGCCAAAGCGCTCTAACGTAACATCGGTCGTCCTCTTCTTGTCCGGCTTGTATGGCACACCAGTTTCTGTCCCAGCAACCCCCAACAAATCCACGAGCCATCGAACGCCGGTTTTCTGTCCTTCGTCTATTGCGCGATCGACGCAGTATTTGTGGAAAGGATCGCCCGCCATACTCGGCATTGGCGGCATGGCCCACTCAGCCTTCATATTTTTGCAACCAGCCAATGCCGCGCCCACGCGATGCGGAATGTGCTGAGTGAGCCACTTTTCTTTTTCAACGTCGTCCAATAGGAGGATCATAGAGCTTTTGATGCCTAACATTGTTGGTATGTAACAGTCGCCTTTTTGGCGGGAAGGCAACTGTTACCCTATTACCTTATCGGCGACAAGATAGGAAAGGATGAGCCGGGGGCGACGGTTCAATCATGGGTGTCGTCGAAGGGCTCGTTCATCGCCTTCGCTACACCCTTTATTGTTTGGCCCTTGGCTAGTGGCGTTTAGACGGATATTGGTGGTAGATATTGCGATGCGCAAACTTGCCGTGCGACTCTGCGGACATGAATGCGGTGAACACGGACTCGGGAACGTGGAGGTAACTATACACGACATCACCATCGAATTTGATATAGAGAGTTTGAGTCGTGCGGTTGTATCCGGCGGAGATAATGTTGGACGACCTGACGAAAACCTCGAAGACGCTTAGATCGGGAAAGCCTGGAGTAAATGACTTTCGGTTGTAGGTGTGCTGGGTTCGGTAGGCTTGTTGCGGTTGCGGCGGCGGGGTAGGCCGCTGTCCGGTCGGGCGAGGCGCCGAACGAGGTAGGGATCCCAGTTCGTGCAGTTCGGACAAGTGTTCATATGCAGCGTTGATCTTTTGGGCGCGATCGGTCGCCGCAGGTTGGTTCGCGGGATCGCTGCAAAAACGGTCTGGATGCCATTTGCTTATTTCGCGGCGGTAGGCTGCTTTGAGATCGGCGGTGGAGGCGGATACGTCTAGTCCTAGAATGGAAAGGTGGTCTGCGAGCAGCATGAGCGCGCTATGGCCCTAACTTGTTATTGTACGACTGGCGGATTTTCGCAGTCGTAGAGCGGAATCAGCGGAAGGCGCTGACCGACGGGAGGTTGCGGGGTGGATGGCGGGGTATCGGCCCTGTTCCTGTCGTAGAGCAAAGAGCGGAGGCGGTCAAGGGGGATTTCTCCCGACTCGGGCCGCGCTCCGAAGGCGCGCGCCCTTCTGCATTTCCCCCTTCCCAGCCTCCTTGCTACTTGCCCCTCTGATCCCTGACCCCTTCCCCCACTTTCCCCTTCCCAACTTCCCTGCTACTTGTCACCCTGCCCCCTGCCACTTTCCTCCCGATGCTCTTCCTCAACGCAGCCCTCCTGACCGGCCTTCTCGGCATCGGGATTCCCGTGCTGCTGCATCTCTTCAGCCGGAAGTCGGCGCGGATCATCGACTGGGGGGCGATGCGCTTCCTCCTCGATTCCCTCGCGAAGCGCACGCGCCGCATCCAGCTCGAGGACGCCCTCCTCATGGCGGCGCGCTGCCTCCTCTTCGGCTGCCTCGCGCTCGCCGTCGCGCGGCCCTTCGCCCCGCCGGGCTCGGCCATTCCCTATGGCGTCATTCTGCCCGCGCTCCTTGTCGCGGTCACCCTTTTCGGTTGCGCCTTCGCCGTCTGGCAGAACCGGAAGGTGCGCTTCTGGTTCCTCGGCCTCTCCGTTCTCATCTTCGGTCTCTGCGGCGCGGCCATCGTCTTCGAGAACCAGCTCCAACTGCGACGCCTCACCGGCGCGGGCAAGCAGGACATCGCGCTCGTCATCGACGGCTCGACCTCGATGAGCCTGAATCTCGGCGGCGAGACCCTCTTCGACCAGGCCGTCGAGGAAGCCCGCGAGATCGTCCTGAAATCGAGCAACGAGAGCGCCTTCACCATCATCCTCGCCGGCCCCGCGCCCGTTGTCCTCAACGCCGCGCCGCGCGCGAACCGGGGCGAGATCGACAAGATCCTCACCGGCCTCGAACCGCTCGACGGCAAGGCCCGGCTCCTAGAAGCGGTCGGCGAGGCCGCGCGCGTCCTCGAAGGCGGCAGCAACGATTCGAAGCAGATCGTCGTCCTGACCGACGGCCAGGCCCTCGGCTGGGAAAGCGGGAACACCGGCGCTTGGGAACTGGCGCGGAAGAACCTCGAAGCCCTCCCGCACAAGCCGCAGCTCGCCCTCCGGCGCTTCCCGCCGCCCGCGCAGATCCGGAACCTCGCCATCACCGGCCTCACCTTCGCCCGCGAGGTCATCGGCATCGACCGCGAGGTCGAGATCGAACTCACCCTCGCCAATACCGGCACCGAAGCCGTCACGCCGTCCGCGATCCAGCTCCAGATCGGCGACCAGACGCTCGACTCGGACACGATCTCCCAGTTCTCCCCCGGTATGAGGGAAACCCTGCGCTTCCAGCACCACTTCACCACCCCCGGCGCGCACGTCGTCACCGCCAGCGTCCGCGTCGACGACGACATCCAACTCGACAACACCTTCAGCTCCGCCCTCACCGTCATCGGCCAGCTCAAGGTGCTCGTCGTCGATGGCAACCCCGCCGCGCGCTACTTCGACCGCGCCTCCGCCTTCATCGAGACCGCCCTCGCGCCCGGCATGACGGCGGGAAGCGGCTACCTCGTCGAGCCCCACGTCATCGACGCCCCGCAGATCGTGGACGTGACCGACTTCGACCAATACCGCGCCGTCATCCTCGCCGATATCCCCCGGCTTCCCTCGCGAACAGCGGAGCAACTCGCCGCCTACGTCGCGAACGGCGGCGGTCTCCTCGTCGCGCCCGGTCAGCGGGCCGATCCGAAATTCTACAACGAATGGAACGCCGCGCCCGGCACGCCGCTCCTCCCCGCCCAACTCGCCGAGGCCCGCGTTGTCGCCACCGACAAGGATCCCGTCAGCCCCGCGCTCGGCACCTTCGAGCATCCCGCGCTGCGGAAGGTCGGCGATTCCAAGCAGAGCGACTTCGCCGGCCTCGTCCTCGCCGCGTATTGGAAAATGACCGCGCAGAAGGGCGGGCGCACGGTGGCGAAGCTCAACACCGGCGAGCCCTTCGTCGCCGTCGGCGGATCCGGCAGCGGCACCGTCGTCGCCCTCGCCTGCGCCCTCGACGCGCGCTCGAGCAATCTCGCGACCCGCCAGGCCTTCCTGCCGTTCGTCCACGAACTCGTCTATTTCCTCGCGAATCCGGAGGGCTTCCAGTTGAACCTCGCCGCCAGCGGGGACATCGAGGTCATGCTCAAGCGCGAGACCGCCGCCGCCAGCGCGCCCGAGAACGACGCTTCGGAGATCTACCCCGTCATCGATCCCACCGGCACCGAACGCGAGGCCGAGATCGTCGCCTCGCGCCAGACCCTCTTCGCGCGGATTCCCGGCGTCCCCACCGCCGGCCTCTACGAGATTCGCGTCCCCACCCGCGCGCGTCCCGCGCTGGAGTCGGTCTCCACCGCCGCCGCGACCATTCCCTTCACCATCATCCGTCCCGCCGAGGAGAGCGAACTCATCGCCCTCACCGACCAGGACTTCGCCTTCATGGGCCGCTACGCCGACATCCTCAAGCCCGAGAACAGCACCGACGTGATGACCATCCTCGCCGGCAAATCCTTCGGCGAGGAACTCTGGAAATACATGGCCCTCGGCGCGCTCTTCCTCCTCGTCGCCGAAGTCGCCCTCACCCGCTGGATCGCCACCGCCCGGAAGACCGGCGAGGACGAATCCTTCCATTTCGAATCCGCCCAAGCCCGCACCCACCGCACCATCGAAGCCCTCAGAAAAGCCTCGTAGTGGGGGCATCCTGCCCCCAATCCAGACTCGATTTATCATGGTGGCAGGATGCCCCCACTACGCATGCTCCCCGAAGCCACCAGACCCGATCTCCTTCCCGTCACGACGAGCACGCCCGTGCTCGTCGCCATCGCGGGCGGACTTCTCGTCTTCTGGCTCCTCCTCCACTGGCTCAAGCGCTTCCCTAAACGCCGCCCGCTCCGGATCGGCCTCTTCCTCCTCCGCGTCGCGACCGGCACCGCCACCCTCTGGCTCGCCTTCCAGATCGCCGCCCGCTTCCTCTACCTCGCCTCGAACTGGCCGCTCCTCGTCACCGCCGGACTCGGAGCCGTCACCATC
>JAHEDC010000532.1 GCA_024641425.1 Verrucomicrobiales bacterium
CGCCGCTTCAAGCCGTATCCGAACGGCGACAGCGCGAACAGCAAGATCAAGCAGGTCGCCTCCGGCCGTTTCGGCGTCCATGCCGAATACCTCGCCAGCGCCGAGGAGATCGAGATCAAGATGGCCCAGGGCGCCAAGCCCGGCGAGGGCGGCCAGCTCCCCGGCCACAAGGTCAGCGGCATCATCGCCCGCCTCCGCCACACCCAGCCCGGCGTCACCCTCATCAGCCCGCCGCCGCACCACGACATCTATTCCATCGAGGATCTGGCCCAGCTCATCCACGACCTGAAGGAAGTGAACCCGCGCGCCCGCGTCTGCGTCAAACTCGTCGCCGAGACCGGCATCGGCACTGTCGCGGCCGGCGTGGCCAAGGCGAACGCCGACATCATCCTCGTCTCCGGCCACGACGGCGGCACCGGAGCCTCGCCGCTCAGCTCGATCAAGCACGCGGGCCTGCCCTGGGAACTCGGCGTCGCCGAAACCCAGCAGGTTCTCATGCTCAACAACCTCCGCGACCGCGTGACCCTCCGCACCGACGGCGGCCTGCGCACCGGCCGCGACATCATCGCCGCCGCCATCCTCGGCGCCGAGGAGTTCAACTTCGGCACCATCGCCCTCATCGCGATGGGCTGCGTCTACGTCCGCAAGTGCCACCTGAACACCTGCCCGGTCGGCGTCGCCACCCAGGATCCGAAGTACCGCTCGAAGTTCAAGGGCTCGGCCGACCACGTCGTCAATTTCTTCAACGCCGTCTCCCACGAGGCCCGCGAGATCATGGCCGAACTCGGCGTCACGAAGATGAACGACCTCATCGGTCGCCCCGAGTTCCTTTCCGTCCGCCATATCGAGGATCATCCGAAGGCGAACCTCCTCGACTTCGGCAAACTCCTCGCCGACGTCGCGAAGACAAGCGGCCGCGAGCTGCCGCGCATCTCCGCCATGCGCCGCAACGACGGCATCCACGCCCGTCCCCTCGATGACAAGATCATCCAGGACGCCCGCCACGCCATCAGTGAGAAGGAAGCCGTTTCCCTCAGCTACAAGGTGAAGAACACGAACCGGAATGTCGGCACCAAGCTCGCCGGCGAGGTCGCGTTCGTCCACGGCAACCACGGTCTTCCCGAAGGCACGATCGACATCCAACTCACCGGCAGAGCCGGCCAGAGCTTTGGCACCTTCCTCTGCGGAGGCATCCGCCTGACCCTCACCGGCGAGTCGAACGATTACGTCGGCAAGGGGATGTGCGCGGGCGAGATCATCCTCAAGGCCCCGGAAAAACGCGGCTTCGATCCCTCGCGGAACTCGATCATGGGCAACACCGTCCTCTATGGGGCGACCGGCGGCCACCTCTTCGCCAACGGCCGCGCCGGCGAGCGCTTCTGCGTCCGCAACTCCGGAGCCACCGCCGTCGTCGAAGGCTGCGGCGACCACGGTTGCGAATACATGACCAACGGCGTCGCCCTCATCCTCGGCCCCACCGGCAAGAACTTCGGCGCGGGTATGAGCGGCGGCATGGCCTTCATCTACGACGAGGACGACCGCTTCAAGGATCTCTTCAACCCCGAGATGGTCGCCGCCCACCCGCTCGACGATCCGGAAGACCGGAACTTCGTCCGCGAACTCATCGCCAGGCACGTCGAACGCTGCGGCAGCGAAAAGGGCCAGGCCATCCTCGACGACTGGGAAACCGCCTGCCTGAAATTCGCCGTCGTCCGCCCCAAGGGCACCAAGGCCCTCAAACGCGCCTCCGCCGTCGACGCCCAGGTTCTGACCTCCAACGCATAGCGGCGGCCGACCGGGCGAGACTTCCCCTCACCTTCCCGAAGTCGCCCCCCGTCTCAAATCGCGGAGGGTGAACCGTCCGGCCTCGCCGCACAACCGCAATTTCCTTGCGCCCGTCTTTCGCTTCGCTCCGAAAGCCGCCTTCGCGTCCTCGAAATAACCGTTCACGAACCCCTTCGATCCGAGCACCAGCCCGTCCGTGAAATGCCGACCCCGGCCCCGAACAACGGCTTCCCTTCCACCGCCGGCCAGGGGATGGAGGGGGGGCGATCGTGTCAGACACATCACAAGCCGTCGTCCAAGGAGGCGAACCCTCGACTAGTAAGCTGTTCTTCGCCCCGCTCCTACTCCAGCCCGTATTCGACCCGCCAGCAGCGCATCGGCTCTGAGACCTGGGACTGGAGCGACAGGTGCAGCAAGGGGCCGTCCTCGCCGCTCGAGTTCCCTGCGGCGAACACATCGTAGCTCTCATTGCCCTCGCTCGACATGTCTAGTTTCTCAGGGTTGATGCGCAGAAAGAGATACTGGCCTCCCGAGTAGGCCGGGTTCGATACGTAGAAGGCCCGGAGATAGGCCGAGAGGCCGGAGGCGAGGCTGCTTCGGACGGTCGTCGCCGCGCCGGGCAGCGAAACGTCGAAAAACTTATCCTGGAGCTTTCGCATCCCCAGAGGCGAAGGGCTGGCCGGCCTACCGTGGTATTCGAGGATCGGAGAGCTGTCCGATTTGATTCCCAGAGCCCACAGGTCGGCTTCCCACCACTTGGCAAAACTCCGTTTGGCGACGACCTCCAGCTGGGCGATCTTCAACTGCTGGCCGGGAGGCAGCGGTGGCAGGGCAAAGACGAGAACAGCGTCTCTGCCCACTCCGCCGCTGGCGCCGCAGGCAAGGAGGTTCGCACCGTTGCCCGCGGTGACCGGATCGCCTCCGATCAGGACGTGGTCGGCCGCATCGCCGTCGACAGTGACGTCCCACGACGGAGGTGTTCCCGCGACGAGATCGACCGCCAGTGTTTCCTCCGAGCCTTCAAAGGTGCTGGCAGTCGTCCAAGTGCTGAGGTCGGTGGATGTCTTGAGCACGAATGGGTAGGTGGCACCGGCTTGCACCTCGATCGTCAGAGGGTCGCCGCCATGATGGTCGACTTGCCTGAGGAACCCCAGATTCCTGGCTGCCCGTTCGAGTTGTCCTTGCAGAGAGGCCACCGCTGCCGCTTCGGAGGGGGCCGCGATCCGGTTCGCCAGCTCATACTGGTCGGAGCCAGCGCCGGTCGGCGAGGTCTTGTAAAACTCGTCCCAGGAGTGATCCAGCGCGTAGCGCACGAGCTTCCGGCCATCTCCGAGCCGCAGTCCGATGAAATCGGCGATCGCACCGGGGAACTCCGGATCGTCGGTATAGCTGAAGAAGAACGAGTCGCGCCAGTCGCTCGGGGCGCGGTTTTCAATCAACGGCCTGAGACTCCGGCCCTGCATCTCCCCAGGGACGGGCAGGCCCGCGAGATCAAGGATCGTCGGGGCAATATCCAGGTTGAGCGCCAGCTCGCTGGCGATGCGGCCGCTGCCGCCCGGCTGCAGCGCCGGATAGCGGATCATGAACGGAATGCGCAGGCTTTCCTCGTAGGCCGCACGCTTGTCGCCGAGTCCGTGCTCTCCGATGAAGTAGCCATTGTCACTCAGGAAGATCACGACCGTGTTGTCGGCGATCCCGAGAGCAGAGAGGCGATCCAGGACACGGCCGATCTGTGCGTCGACGGCGGAAATGAGGCGCATGTAATTGCGGGGGTCGTTGCCGACTCCGGTCGTGTTGGCGTCCGGTTTCCAGGGCGGGGGCGAAGCGCCCTGGCTGAGCAGGTTGGGGACGGGCAATGGGTCGGTGCCCGCGAAAAGGGTGTCAAACCCGGCGGGCGCGTTGGAATTGCCGCTGCCGTCCTGCCGCGGGCCATGCGGCGTCTTGAAGCCCAGGAAAGCGAGGAAAGGTGCGCCGGCCATGTGCTGGGTGTCGATGAAGTCGATCGCGTAGTCGGTCGCCTGCTCGTCCACCCATTTGCCGGAGGTGGTGGCAACGCCATTCTCGTCATAGAAGATGCTGTCATAGTAATGCCCTTGGCCGCGGAATGACTGCTGGGTGTCGAACCCGGGGCGCTCGACCTGTTCGCCGTGGTGCCATTTCCCGAAATAGCCGGTCGCCCAGCCCGCGTCGCGCAGGAGAGTCGCATAGGTGGTGGCCCCGACCGGAAATTCCTGGTCGTTGTAGGTCACCCCGTTCCTGTGGGGATGGAGTCCGGTGAGCATGACCGCCCGGGAAGGAGAGCACAACGCAAACACGCAGAAGCCGTTGTCGAAGTGGATACCCTCTGTCGAAAGCCGGTCCAGGTTGGGTGTCATCGGAACCGGGCTCAGCGGATCGCTCCGGTCGATCAGGTGCGGAAATCGCGCGGCGCGTCCCAGCGAGGCCATGCGCCCCTGCATGAAACTGGTCGCGTCCCAGCGCTGGTCGTCGGTCACCATGATGATGAAGTTC
>JAHEDC010000533.1 GCA_024641425.1 Verrucomicrobiales bacterium
TCAACGCACAGCGGATGTTCTGTTGCCGCTCGGCGTCGGCGGCGCGGAAGGCGATCATTTTCAGTTCGGTGGGCCAGTTGCTCACCCTGCTCATGATGATGGTGGGGGCCGCCCTTTGGGTATTCTACCAGGTCAATCCACCGGAAGGGACCGTGGCGGCAACGATGGCGGAGAAGAACGATTATGTCTTTCCGGTGTGGATCGTAACGCAGCTGCCTCCCGGAGTCAGCGGTCTCGTGCTCGCCGGGATCTTCGCGGCCTCGGTGTCAAGCCTTGATTCCATTCTTGCCGCGCTCAGCCAGACCACGCTCTCTCTCATCCACAAGCCCGAGCAGGGCAATGTCCGGGTCGACCAGAAAACCCTCGTGTTCCATTCCCGGTTGCTTGTCGTGGGATGGGGGATTGCCTTGGTCGGTTTCACCCTTTTGCTGAACATGGCGAACCAGAGCAAACTCATCTCCCTCGCCTTCGGAATGACGGCCTACACCGTGGGGCCGATGCTCGCCATGTTCATCGCCAGCATGATGGGGAAGGGGACCTTCCGGGGCCTGCTTGTGGGCTCGGTCATCTCGTTCATCCTTACCATGTTCATCCGCACCGACGTCGTTGGAATCATCTCAGGAATCGTGCCGGCGACGACCGCGTTTTTTGCCAGGTTGCCAACATTCACGCTCAATGACGATGGAGGGCTTGAGTCTGTGTTCTGCTATGTCTGGATGTGGCCGTTATCGTTCTTCATCACGCTCTTGTGCGGGCTTTTTATGCGGGGAGATTCCCGTCCCCGGGGTGCGGCGCCGCAGTGAGAGGTTTTCCGTGTTCTAGGAATTTCATCCATTGCGGCTAGTGGTCCCGCGTTGTCGAAATTGCGGCGGATGAAGACAAAAATATGCTCTGAACGGAGCCTTTTTACTTGAGGCAATTTCGCCGGGAACTATACGATGGCGGTCGAGACCCCGGGCGGGAGTTTTCCGAAAACCGATGAAGCGATACAATGGCTTCATAGGGATGAACTTTCGGCGGCTGCCATCGGTGTTTCCAACTTGGCCGATGCATGGGAATCCTCTCGTCCGTAAATCGGTGATTTAATTTTCGTGATGCGAAATGTGTTCTCTCTTACTCTCTGACCCTCTCTCAATGAAACCAACAACCGACCGACATCTCGCAAGCAATTGCGCCCATTCTTTGGATCATGAAAGCGCCGCGATGGCTGGAGCGGCTTTGTGCCCTTCTATTCTGAGGGCCGTTTTCCCAATCCGAACCGGAGGAGCGTATTAAGCGGATGTCCGAGGCCTACGACGTAATCTGGAAGGAAATCTCGAACGGCATCCGCAAGCGGGTGAGTGCCGACACCTTCCGCCGCTGGTTTTCCGGAACCCGGCTTCTGGCGGCGGACGAGGATTCGCTCCGCGTGCAGGTGCCCAATCACATCTACCAGGTTTGGATCGAGACCAACTACATGGCCACTGTGAATCAGTCGGTGCTCGAAGTCCTGATGGCCCCTCGGGAGATTGAATTCGTCTTCGAGCGCGCGTTTTCCGGGAAAGAAAGCGTTGCCGCGCGGGCCGCAGCCCCAAATGGAGCGTCTCGTGTCGTGCTGAAGGCGAGCGACGGGGGGGAGGAGGAGGCCGAGGACGGAACCGCGAACTTCGCCCTGGCGTTGGAGGGGCGCGTCCCTTCGGAATCGGTGAGTTTGGATGGGGCGGAGCTGCCGGAAGAAGGAGAATCCACGAGTCGGGGCAAAGCCAAGAAGGGGGCGCTGCCGCCTGACGTGGAGATTCGGATCAAGCGGGCGAACTTGAATCCTCGCTATCGCTTCGATTCCTTCGTCGTGGGTTCCACCAACGAGTTCGCGCGGGCGGCTTGCCTGAGCGTGGCTTCCAAGCCGGCCCAGACCTACAATCCGCTTTTCATCCATGGCGCGCCCGGGCTTGGCAAGACCCATCTCCTGCATGCCATCGGTCGCGAGGTGCTTATTCGCAACCCGAAAACCAAGGTCGTCCTTGTCACCAGCGAGGATTTTACGAACGATTTCGTGAGTGCGATCCAGGATGGCAGCATCGTCAGGTTCCGCAACCGCTACCGCAAGGCCGATGTCCTCCTGATGGACGACATTCATTTTCTTGGTGGCAAGGAGCGGACGCAGGAGGAATTCTTCCATACCTTCAATGCCCTGTCCGACGGACGGCGTCAGATCGTCCTGACAAGTGACCGTCCCGCCGCCGAAATCTCGAACCTCGAGGAGAGGATCGTCACGCGCTGCGAATGGGGACTCAGTGCCGACCTCCAGCCTCCCGACGTCGAGACCCGCACGGCGATCCTGAGGAAGAAGATGCAGGAATGGAAGGTCTCCCTGCCCGACCATGTGGTGGAGTTCCTCGCCGACCGCATTCGCAAGAGCGTTCGTCGGCTTGAGGGCGGCCTCATGCGGCTCGCTTCCTACACGTCCCTCAGTGGGAAAAACCTCAGCGACGAGAAGATCGAGGGACTGCTCAAGGACATTCTCAGGGAGGAAGGCCGTCGCCGGGTCACGGTTTCCCGTATCCAGAAGGAAGTCGCCGAACATTTCGACATCCGCCTTCAGGATATGACGAGCAAGCGCCGACCCGCGAATATCGCTTTTCCGCGTCAGGTCGCCATGTATCTCTCCCGAACGATGACCGACCTCTCGCTTGTGGAGATCGGCCAGGCCTTCGGAGGGCGCGATCACGGAACGGTCATCCACGCCACCCGCACGGTGGAGAAGAAGATGGACCTCTCGAAGGATGTGCGGCAGGCCGTCTCCGTCCTCAGCAACCGGTTGTCGAACGTGTGATCGCCGCCGGAATGGAATGGGAATCCGAAATATCCGGTTTCCCGTTCTTGTCTTTTTCGGTGCCTTCGGTAGGTTGGCGCAGTAATCCCCCGGAAATGATTGATTTTCCGACGATTCCGGCTGATTCCAGACCTTACGATTCCTTTTAGAAAAGCGCACCCGAATGAAGTTCACGATTACCAAGGAAAAATTCATGGAAGGCCTCCAGCAGGTGCAACACGTGGTGAGCACGCGCACCACCCTTCCGATTCTTTCCAATGTCCTTCTTGAGGCTGAGGGAGATCGCCTTAAGTTGACGACCACGGATCTCGATGTCGGCGTCACGGGCTATGTTCCGGCTACCGTGGTCCAGCCGGGAGCGACGACCCTGCCCGCGCGGAAGCTGGCCAGCATTATCCGCGAGTTGCCGACGAGCGAGATCAGCGTTGATGTCGATGGAAAGAACGCGGCCTCGATCCGCAGTGGCCCGAGCTTCTTCAGGATCCTGGGCCTCAGTGAGGAGGAATTCCCGCCGCTTCCCGAATTCGAGGATGCCCGGGAGTTCAAGATTCCCCAGAAAGTCCTTAAGGACAGTCTGCGGATGACCTCTTATGCGATTTCCACAGACGAAACCCGCTACGTCTTGAACGGAATCTACTGTTCGTTCAAGAATGGCGCGCTCACTCTCGTTGCCACCGACGGGCGGCGCCTTGCCATGGTGCAGATCGATGTCGAATTCCCCGAAAGTCAGGAGGTGGATGTCATTGTTCCGACCAAGGCGGTAAACGAACTCCAGCGCCTCCTCGGGGACGAGGGGGAGGTGCGGGTCCTCATCAGCGAGAACCAGATCGCGTTTCGTTTGAACCAGAATCTGCTCGTAAGCAAGCTCATCGAGGGGAACTATCCGAATTACAAGCAAGTAATTCCCGAGGAGACCAAGCACCGCATTTCACTGGAGCGCGAGATGTTCCTCAGCACCGTGCAGCGGGTCTCCATCCTCGCGAGCGACAAATCGAACTCGGTGAAATTCACCTTCGGCCCGGACCAAATCGAGATCGCGGCCAACTCACCCGATATCGGCGAAGCCAAGGAAACGATGGCGGTTTCCTACAAGGGAGATTCCTTCTCCATCGCCTTCAATCCCGATTTCCTCATGGCGCCGCTCCGGAATCTTGATACCGACGAGGTTTTCCTCGACCTCATCGATGAGATGAGTCCCGGCGTGATCAAGATTCAAGGCAGCTTCCTCTACGTCCTTATGCCGATGCGCGTAAGCCAGTGAACCATCGAATCCGAATCTGATGGGTTCCCCTCCGAGAAGCGCCTACGACGAGGTTGGCGGGTTGTGTTACTTTCCCCGCATGCTCGACAAGATCCGGCGGTTCGAGTCCGTGGACCTTCGGGCCGATTTCCATGAGAATCTCGGAAAGGGCCTTGACGGCACCCTCTGTGAATTCCTTCAGATCGACTACGCGGCCCTTCGGAAACGCACCCTTGAGGGC
>JAHEDC010000534.1 GCA_024641425.1 Verrucomicrobiales bacterium
ATTCGTGAACGGATAGCCGAAGCGGCGGTTCGCGGGATCGAGGATTTCGGCGAGGCATTCGGGACAGGTCGCGAGGTCGGGCAAGACCTCGGCGGGCGAGGTGTCCGCGTCATCGGAAGGCGATTCCGTGATGGTGAATCCGGTGGCGTTTTCCAACGGAATCTCGCGCTGTCGCTGGGTCGTGATCGACGCGTGGGGAGGACGCTCGCGCTCCACGCGCGCGAGAAACGACGCGACGGCATCGCGCCCGCCTTCGATCTCGATCTCCACGCCGCCCGAAGCGTTCCGCACCCAACCGGACAGGCCAAGCTCTTCGGCGAGCCGGTAGATGAAGGGGCGGAAACCGACGCCCTGGACGGCACCGGCAAGGGCGAGGCGCAGGCGGATCACGTGCGGGTCAATCCTCGACCTCGATGTTCTTGAGCAGGATCTGCTGGGCGTTGGGATCGTTGATGTCTTCCGAAAGCGTGATGTTCAGCTTCGCGCCCTCGGCGACCGTGCCCGGGGAGGATTCGTCGAAGTGCTCGGTGAAGTGGTCTGGCGACATGTGGGAAAGCGCACCAAGCCAGACGTCGATCTCGACGGCCTTCGCGGCGTTGTTCTGTTTCACGATGGCTTCGATTTTCGCCATCAGGTCGTTCATGAGGGATTGTTCGTGCATGGGATTCGTGGTTTGTTAGTGGGTTCGGTTCAGTTCGGTGAGAATGGTTTTGATGACCTCGGCCGCGCCGCGTTCGGCTTCAGGGCTGAGGCCTTCGCCGTGGTCGAAGCGCGCGCCCTGGATGCCGAAGACGATAACGGATTCGGGCAATTGTCCGAGCGAGCGCGCCATCTCGATGGCTTCGGACACGGAAAAGGCGTGGGTCGATTGGTGAAAATAGCTCATGGGCAGCGCCGCATCGCTCGCGTCCCATCGGCTGACGGAGCCCGGTTCCAAGCCGGCGTCGAGGGCATCGACGAGAATCACCCGCGGCGCGTTTCCCCACAATTCGATCAGCGAAAGAGCTTCCCCGGTGGATTGGTGAATGGCGACTTCTTCCGGCGACTTTGCGGCAATGAGTCGCGCCACGATCCGCCCCGCGCCGTCGTCGCTGCGAAATTCGTTGCCGACGCCAATGACCACGGTGCGACTCACGAGGTCACTTCCTCTCTCTTGATCTTGAGGAAATGGGTGGCGCAGGAGATGCAGGGATCGTAGTTGCGGATCGCCTGCTCGCAATGCCACTGGAGTTGGTCGTCGGAGAGGTGGATGTATTGCGGGACGAATTTCCAGAGGTCGTCCTCGATCTGTTTCTGGTTCTGCGAGGTCGGCGGGACAATCTTGGCCGTGGTGATGAGCCCGTCGTCGCCGACGCTGTAGCGGTGGTAGAGGAGGCCGCGCGGAGCCTCGGTGCAGCCGTAGCCGGTGCCGCCGGTGGCATCGACCTCGACGGCGGGGGCATCGGGTTCCTCGTAATCGGCGATCACGCGCAACGCTTCCTCGCAGGCGTAGAGGATCTCGACGCTGCGGACGATGATGCTCTTGAAGGGATTGCGGCAGGTTTTCTCCAGACCGGCGGCGAGGGCGGCGGCCTGCGCGCGCGGGGTCAGCCGGTCGAAACTCTGGCTGTAGCGGGCCATCGGGCCGACGAAGTAGGCGCCGTGGCCCTTGTGTACCGAGTGCAGGGCGTTGGTGTAGGGGACGTGTTCTTCCTCGAAGTGGTTTTCGTAATCGGCTACCTCGATGTCGAGCCCGCGGTTGGAAACAATCCGTCCGTGGTTCATCGGATACTCGCCGGGATGGGAGAGGCTGACGAACTCGTAGTCCTGGTCGAAATCGGGAAACGGGAGTTCGGACACCCACGCCACGGTTTTCTCGGCGGCGTCGGCGGCCCATTTCAGGCTCTCGGCCAGCGCGGCGAAATCGCCCTTGCGCGGCGTCTTGTAGAAACCGCCGACTTTGACGTTGACCGGGTGGATCTCGCGCCCGCCAAGGAAGGTGCCGATGTCGTTGCCGACCTTTTTCAGCTTCAATCCCATCTGCACAATGTCGCGATGGTCCTTGGCCATCGCGATCGCGCTCTCGTAGCCGAGGAAATCGGGCGCGTGGAGCATGAAGACGTGGAGCCCGTGGCTTTCGATCCATTCGCCGCAGTAAAGGAGTCGCCGCAGCTCGCGGATCGGGCCGTCGATGGTGACGCCGGCGGCGTTCTCGACCGCGTTGCAGGCGCTCATCTGGTAGGCGACCGGGCAGATGCCGCAGATGCGCGCGGTGATGTCGGGGGCCTCGCGGAACGCGCGTCCCTGGAGGAAGGCCTCGAAGAAGCGCGGGGGCTCGAAGATCTTGAGTTTCACATCCTCGACCACGCCGTCCTTCACCTGGAGGTGGAGCGCGCCCTCGCCCTCGACGCGGGCGAGGTAGTCGACCTTGATCGTGCGGGTTTTCTTCTTCGGGGTTTCGTCGGGTGTTTCGGGGTCACTCATGTTTCTCACTTTCTTTGCGGAAGGCCTCGGCATAGCCGTTGTAGGAGCGGAAGGCGCGGAGGATGTCACCCTTCGGGACCCCCATCGCCCTCCACTGGTTCGCGAGCGCGGTCGTGTTCGGCGATTCCATCGGGCCGAAGCATCCGTAGCAGCCACGATCATAGGCGGGGCAGATCGCGTTGCAACCGGCATGGGTCACCGGCCCGAGGCAGGGCGTGCCGTGGGCGGTCATGACGCAGACATTGCCGCGCAATTTGCATTCGACGCAGACACTGTGCGAGGCCACGTTCGGCCTGCGCTTGTGGAGGAAGGCGAGGATGACTTCCACGAGCTGCCGCTTGTTCACTGGACAGCCGCGGAGTTCAAAATCGACGCGGACGTGGTCGGCGATCGGGGTCGAGGTCGCCAAGGTATCGAGGTATTGTGGCGAGGCATACACGACCGAGGCCATCTCGCCGATGTCGCGGTAGTTGCGCAGGGCCTGGATGCCGCCGGCCGTCGCGCAGGCCCCGATGGTGACGAGGTATTTCGACTGGGCGCGGACTTCCTGGATGCGCTCGGCGTCGTGGTGGGTCGTGATCGATCCTTCGACGAGCGAGAGATCATACGGGCCGGGATCGAAGCGCCGGGTCGCCTCGGCGAAGTTGGCGATCTCGATGGCGTCAGACACGGCGAGGATCTCGTCCTCGCAATCGAGCAGGCTGAGCTGGCAGCCGTCGCAGGAAGCGAACTTCCAGACGGCGAGCTTCGGTTTGGCTGGGGTGGCGTTGCTCATTTTCTCAGACTTCGCGCTGGGCGAACCAGAAGGCGATACGTTCGAAGGGAAAAACCGGCCCATCCTTGCAGAGGAATTCCGGACCGAGCTGGCAGTGGCCGCAGAGGGCGACGGCACATTTCATGTTGCGCTCCATCGTCACGAAGATCCGCTCGTTTGTCAGTCCGCGATTTCGGAATTCCACCGCGGTGTAGCGCATCATGATTTCCGGCCCGCAGACGAGCGCGGCGGCCTGGGAAGGATCGAATTTCGCTTTCGGGATCAGCTTCGTCACGACCCCGACATTGCGCGTCCAGCCTTCGCCCGCCCGGTCGACGGTGAGCCGGCATTCCACGCCGTCGAGGGCTTTCCACCGGTCGAGGTCGTCCGTAAAGAGCACGTCTTCCGGGGAGCGCGCCCCGGCGAGAATGACGATGCGCCCGTAGTCCGCGCGGTGCGAAAGGGCGTGATAGATGGCCGGACGCAGCGGGGCCAGGCCGATCCCTCCCGCGACGAAAACGAGGTCGCGACCACGCAGGGATTCCATCGGCCACGGATTTCCGAAGGGCCCGCGCAGCCCGAGCTGGTCGCCGGGACGGAGGTGCGAAAGGGCGGCGGTCACAGTGCCGACGCGCCGGATGGTATGGACGAGGCGCCCGTCGGTCGCCGCCGGATCGCCGCTGATGGAAATGGCGCTCTCCCCGGCCCCGAAGGCATAGAGCATATTGAACTGGCCTGGCGCAAAACGCGGCGCCCCGCCACCTTCGACGGGCTCCAACGATACGGTGAAAGTGTCGTGGGTTTCGTCCCGTCGTTCCACCACCCGCCAGGGGACGGGCGTCATGGGATCAAGAGGCGCGCCCGTCATTCCGCCGGATCCGGTTGGGGCTTCCCGTTTCCGTAGAGGTCGATCGCCTGCAGGCGTGCGGCGGCGAGCCGCTCGACCATGACGCGGGAGAAGCGTTTCATCAGATCGTAACCGAGACGGGGATCGGCGTCGCATTTGTTCCGGAGGCAGCGCCCGTCCATGGAAAGGGCGCGCACGGGGGTGA
>JAHEDC010000082.1 GCA_024641425.1 Verrucomicrobiales bacterium
CGGTGCCTACCTCGACGACCTCGCGGCGAAATTCCCGAAACTCGATTCCGGTCAGGACATCGTCGCCGGCTCCGCCCTCGGTTCGGATTTCGTCAAGTACCTGAAGCTCGACCTCACGATGGACCGCAAGTCAGGCTGGCCCGGATCCGCCGCCGATGTCTCCTCGCTCTACGATAGCATCATCCTTCCGTTCTATCGGGACGCGGGCGACGTGCGGGCGCTTCTCGCCGCGTGGGACAAACGGATCACTCATGAGACAGCCGTGCTCCGGATGCCCCGCGCCGGCAGTGGCAGCGGATTCAATCGCATGATACGCCGGGGCGATGATCGCGATGCCGAGCGGGCCCGGGACAAGGAGGAATCCCGCCTTGAGGACGAGGCCCAGAAGGAATTCCGGGAGCGGCGGCTTCCGGATCTCCAGTGGCAGAAGGAGCGCGATGGGCTCCTCTACGGCGGGGATCTCGCGTCCGGTTATGCGAAACTGACCCAATTGCTGCGGGCCCATCTCGACCATCCTTCCGCGCAGGCCTGGCTCTCCGAACTCAAGGCCCTCGCGGCCGGAGCGTATTCGAAGAATTCCGAAGACGGCAACGGAAGCTAAGTCTGATCCCCCCGCCGCAAGCGGAACCGCCAGATCCCAAAGGCGACGAGAACCAGCGCCGCGACGTGGTAGCCGCTGAGCGGTCCAAGAACTCTGGGGGTTCCTCGGAAGAACTCGTGCGCGAAGCGGAAGCATCCGTAGGCGATGAGATAGAGATGAAAGAGCTGACCGCGCAGGGACGGGATCTTGCGTAGGGCGAGCAACGCGCCCAGGGCGGCAAGATTGAAGAGAATTTCGACTGGAACCGCCGGCCAGCGGGCCACCCCGGCGGCGTCCTCGACCGTGTACCACCCGGGTGAACAAACGTTACCGGGACAACAGCCGTGCACGAGGCAGCCGATCCGTCCGACGATCAACGCGGGCGGCACGAGGAAGGCGAAGAAATCCCCCGTCGCCTCCCGCACGCCGACAAGCCGCTTCGTCACTTCCACTCCCGCGTAACCGCCGAGCAGCGCCCCGACGACCGTCTTGCCCGTCGCCAGTTGCATCCACATGTCCGGAGCGCCGAAGTGGAGCCAGCCTTCGGAGAGGATGTAGACCAGCTTCGCGCCGCAGAAGGCCCCCGCGAGCCCACCGATGTAGACCAGCGGAAGCTCGCGACTGGAACGGAAGCGCTGGAACCAGATCGCGGCGGTCACGAGAATGGCCCCGAGCATGAGCAGCGCGTAGGCGGAACCGGGCTGGGCGGGGATATCCATTCAGGGCGCGGGCGCGCAGTCGGCGAAACCCGAGTAGTAGCGGCAGAAGGAATCGAGCTTCCCGTCCGGCCGGATGACATGGGTGCAGCAGCGGTCGATGCGGTCGTCGTCCCACGAATGCGCGTCCATGAACGGCTTGATGAAGAGACGGAACGTGTTCCTCTCGTCGAGTTCGAACTCCTTCAGCAGCGCGCCGAGCGGCTCGGATTCGCAGCCGCAGCGGATGAGGTCTTCGAGCGAGTAGCGGATCTTGTCGTGGAGAAAGCCGTGCATGGCGGAGAAATCAATGAAGTCGCTCACCGAGCGCACCGTGTCCCCGATCTTGAGCAGATAGCCGACAGTGGCGCAGTTCGGATCGCCGCAGGGCAACGGGGTAAAATCGTCGAAGCGCAACTTGCCGTCCGCCTGCTCGACCGCGCCGAGGATGACATCCGCCGTATTCAGACGGCGCTCGTCCCCCGCCCCGTGCCGACCGCTCCCGAACATCGGCTGGAAGGCGACGCCGCGGACGTGCGGATACTGAAGGCCGAATTCGACCGTGCGCCAAATCTCGCCGACGTTCTCCGGCACGACCGTCATGGCCAGCGTGACCGGCAGCCCGATCTCGCCGCACCGTTCGATAGCCCGTGTTTTCATCGCACGGAGATCGGCTCCACGCAGCGTCGTCTGCGCCTCCGCGCCCGTGCCATCGAATTGGAGATAAAGCTGCGTGTGGCCGTAGCGCAGCGATTGTTTCAATCCCGCGAGAAAGGCATCGTCCTTCGCGATCCGGACGCCGTTCGTGTTAATGAGCAAGTAGTCGATTTTCGGATTTTCGTGCACCCACGCGACGATCTCGAAGAAGTCGGGATGGAGCGTCGGTTCGCCCCCGGAAAGCTGGAGAATCTCAATCGGCCCCTTCCGGTCGATCACTCCCTGCACCCGCGCCTTCACCTCCTCCAGCGGCGTGTGCTTCAGTTTCGATCCGATCCCAACGGGCGAATCCGCGAAACAGGTCGGGCAGCTCAGGTTGCAGGAATCGACGATCTCGATCAGCGCGAGACAGGTCGAGAGCACCTCGAAGGGCCCCTCGCCGCGCCCCGGCGCGTTTTTCCCGAGGGGCGAGGTCTTCGCCTCGCAGCCGCAGCTTTCCCCGCACCCCCCATTCCGCGGGTCGCCCTTTGCCAGATGGTAGAAGCGCGCGTCCGAGCTGAGCAGCGTCGTCTTCGCCCCGTGCTCGGGGCAATGGCGCGTGAGATAGATCTTCCCGCCCGCACGGAAAACCTCCGCCGGACACGAAGCGTGGCATACAAGGCAGCGGCTCCGCGTCCGTTTCAAGGGCGTGGCGGGCGGGACGCTGGTGAGGGCGAGGGGTGGTATCTTCATGCGTCAGTGTGCGATGACGAGCAGGCATCCTCCCATGGAAAGCCCCGCGGCGGCCACCGTAAAAACGATGCTCATGATGAAGGCCGCCACCACGCGTCGCCCATCCGAGTGCTGGCGCAGCCCCTTGGCGAAGAGACATCCGGCAATGATCCCTGCTACCGGGCAGCCGAAAAGAAAAGCGAGCATTCCGGCCTGCCCGTAGTTTCCGGAATCCACCGAGAGCGCGAGAAGAGAGATAAGCATCGGCGCGAGGAGAATCAGCAGGAAGGCCCACCACGGGCGGCGCAGACGACGGGACTCATCCTCGGGCGTCGACTCCCGGGCCTCCGCGCGCAATGCCCGGAGAATCTCTTCCTCATCGTTCATACCAGATTCTATCCGCTACGAGGTCCGGCACCAATCGTTTCCATTGATTGGAACATCGGTGTCACCAATGGAGGCCGGCCACACAGCCGCACGGGTGTCCGTGAGATTGTACTCTCGCCAGACAGGATGCAGGGCAGACGAGGCAGCGCAACGCGTGTCCGCTTCAAGGGCGTGACGCGCAGAATGCGGCAAGAACGTGGGGTGGGAGCTTCCTCAGCTCAGCACTCCGCACAGGTTTGCCAGTATGCATCCGCCGCAAGCGAGGGCAAGAGCAGCGAAGGTGAACACCATCGCCATGAAGAATCCAGTGGCAACCTTTGCTCCCTTTGATCGCTTGTCCAGGCCTTTGGCGAAGAGGAAGCCGGCGACGATTCCGGCAATTGGCGACGTGGCTGCCAAAGTCGCATACCCGTCTACTTCAAAATTCCTCGATTCGGCCCAGAATACACAAAGGGAAATGACTGCTGGCGCCAACAGCGAGACGAGGATCCACCCGGCGTAGGGTCGACGCTCTACCATGGAGCCTCCGCGTACAGGTTCCTCAGGTGATTATCTTCGTCATCCATGCCCCGACTCTACGCCCAGTGATACCCTGCCACCAATCGATTTCTTCCATGGCCATATTGAAAGTACGAATCCTCGGCCTGAACGCCGCGCCCTTTCAACAGGCGCCCGGGTATCGCGAAGGCCCGCATTCTTTTGATCTCCCACCATGACACAACCTTTCCACGAAGGCCGCCACCGCTTCCACGGATGATAGCGCCCGCACCGGCCTACCGCGCCGCGACCAGATCGTAACCGCGCCAATCCTTGATCGTCACCTCCGCGAAATCCCCGACCGGAAGTTTCCGATCCACGACGACCGAGCTGTCGATGTCGGGGGCGTCCCACTCGGTGCGGGCGATGCCGGGTTCCTCGACGAGGACTTTCATCCGCTTGCCGACCTGGTTCTGGTTGATGTCCTCGGCGAGTTCCTGAAGCAGGGCCATCGCCTTGTGCCAGCGGCTCTTGCGGGTCATGTGGTGGAGGTGGCCGTCGATGCCGTAGGCGCGGGTGCCCTCTTCCTTCGAGTACTCGAAGACGCCCGCGCGCTCGAAGCGGACGTCGCGCATGAAATCGAGGAGTTCCTCGAAATCCTCCGCCGTCTCGCCGGGGAAGCCGACGATGAAGGTCGTGCGGATCGCGATGTCCGGGATGCCGGCGCGGATGCGCTTGATGAGATCGCGGATGTAGGCCCCGTCGGTCTCGCGGCGCATGATCTTGAGCATCCGGTCGCTGATGTGCTGGAGCGGCATATCGATGTAGCGCGCGATCTTCGGGCACTCGGCGATGGTCTCGATGAGTTCGTCGCTCCAGTGCGCGGGGTGGGTGTAGAGCAGGCGCACCCAGAAATCGCCCTCGATGGCATTCAGCTTCCGGAGGAGCGAAGCCAACGACTCGCCGCGCGCGGAATCAACGCCCGAGCGCGGGTTCGGGCGCTGGCCGTCCCACTTGTCCATCCCGAAATACGTCGTGTCCTGCGAGATGAGATTGATCTCGCGCGTCCCGGCCTTCACTAACTGCTCGACTTCGCGGACGACCGAATCTTCGGTGCGGCTGCGGTGGCGGCCGCGGATCTTCGGGATGATGCAGAACGAGCACGGGTGGTTGCAGCCCTCGGCGATCTTCACGTAGGCGAAGGTCTTCGGGGTGAGGCGGAAGCGCGGCGTGTCGTAGTCGGGGATATACTGTGGCTTCTCGGTGACGAGATTCGCCTGCGCGCCCTCGCCTTCCATGAGCCCGCGAATGATGGGCGCGACCTCGGTGATCTGGTCGAGCCCGATGAAGGCGTCGACCTCGGGCATGAGCCCGGGAAGTTCCTTGCCGAAACGCTGCGACAGGCAACCGGCGACGATGATCTTCTGGCGACGGCCGGATTCCTCGCGGTCGTCGACGGCTCCGTGGATGGCGGCGATGCTTTCCTTCTTCGCCATGTCGATGAACGAGCAGGTATTGACGATGAGGACGTCGGCCAGTTCAGGCTCCGGCGTCATGACCATCCCGGCCTGTTGCAAATGCCCGACCATCACCTCCGAATCGATGAGGTTCTTGGCGCAGCCGAGGGAAACGAGTCCGACTTTAATCATAGGGCCGAGAAGATACCCGGATGCGGCAGCTTGGCGAGGGATTGTTGCGGAAGCCGGAATGCGGTCGGGCGCTCAGGCAATGCCCTAGAACGTCGACGGGAAGCGCACGATTCCCGCGAGCGCGCTCACAAAGGGCAAGTCCGGATTCCAGAAGGTGGCCATTGAGGAGACGTTCGACGGGGAAGCGATAAAGAACTGGCATTGGGACAAAATAAGTGATTCCACGAGCACCTCCTCGCCGATCCTGTATCCGGCAGTGGCAGCGTCTAGGTGCAGCGCTTTCCCATTGTGGGAACGCACGCTGTCGTAGGTGACGACATTCCGGTAATTGTCCCGCAAGAACTCAATTACATTTCCGTCGTCGCTCGCAGCGAAGATCCGGGTGTATCCGCCCGAGTGGACCGCCCGATCGATTTGATCGAGGTAAGCGTCGAGCGGCAGCACCTGTCCGTGGAGATGGCCTCCGAAATACTGGTCCGTGCTTCTCACATGCACCCCGAGAACTTGGTTTGAGAACGCGCGTGAGGCAAAGGCCTCGACCTTCGCGAGGATGGCGGGCGAGACTCGGATGTATTTCCGGAGCAGGCGCGAAGCCTTCGCCCGGACCTCGGGATCGAAGCTGTAGATCTTCCGGTTAAAGAAATCGGGGAGAATGTCGCGGCCCTCGGTGTCCTCGATCACGTCGTGATGGTCCCTCGCGGCGCGTACCATCGGCTGATCGAAGAAATATTCGAAAACGTTGGTCCCGCGCGCGGTCTCGCGGTAATTGCCGGCTCCCGACCAGTCCACGTAGACCGGAACACCCTTCTCACCGTATTTCTCCAGCAAGGCCAGAAGGCAGGTCAGGTAAGAGAACAGGCCCCGGTGATCCCGGACCGAATTGACGACCAGAGGCTCGCGCTTCATCTCCATCATTTCGACGGTTCCACGAAAAGGACTCCCCGGCAGGCTCCGACCGCGACCCGGTTGAAGTGGTACTCGAATTCCCCCCGGTAAACCTCGCGCACCGCCTCCCGCACGTAGTCGAAGTCGAGATCCTGTCCCTTGTAGCTGTCGTAGCCGAGATCCGGCCGATCGGGAACCTTGAAATCGTGGATGACCAGCACTGGCTCCAGGCGGCGCCCTCGGGCAATCGCCCGCAACTCGTCCAGAAGCGGCCAATAGTCCTGCCAGTGCGCGTCCAGATAGAAAAGCACGCGTTCCTCCCCGATCTCCGGCAGCGTCGCCTCGAGAACCTCCGGGGAACTGCCGCAGTGCGCGAAGATCTCGCCCCTCTCGCCCACGGTCTGGAAGACCTCGCAGGACCGCGCGTAATTGTCCCGATCGATCTCCACCGTGAACGTGCGCTCGCACAGGAGCGAGAAGGCGACGGTCGTATACCCGCGATACGTTCCGGTTTCGAAGACCGCGCCCACATCCCATTTTCCGACGAGCCGGGCCACTTCGGCGTGAAGAAAGGTATCGCGATCGAAGGGAGTGATAGGAAACATGAGGGTGAATCGTTCGGGATGGCAGATCAGGCGGCGAATACTCGCCGCTTCAGAATGGTATATCAAGCCACGAGCCCGCCCAATGCGTCACCGCGAGGGCGGCGGGGAAACGGCGGCGCAGGGCCTCGGTATCGAGGGCCCGCAGAATCGGCTTCTCCGGATCATTCCAGGCGTAGGGAAAGAGCAGGGCACCGGGGACCACTTCCGGCAGATGCGGCGAATTCCGCACCACGCGCGTCAGAAAGGCGGGGCCAGTCGCATTCAGGACATACTCTCCGGCGTGCGCGGCGAGGCGCGAGATCGACTCCGCCATGAGGGGATGTCCAGGAGGACAGCCCATGAGGGCATTGCTCACGGTGGTGGCGTTTTCCCAACCGAGGATCAGGTCGTTGGCCGCGAGAAGCGGATCGAGCGGGCGCAGCTGGACGAAATCGAGATCGACGTAGAGGCCTCCATACCGGTGGAGAATGAAGTAACGTGCCGCGTCCACCCGCTTGATCGGTACATCGTAGGCGTCGTAAGTCTCCAGGAACCAGGGATAATGCTCGGCCACGAGCGCCCGATTGTCCTCGTCCGTCCACAGCCGGTATTCGAAGCCCTCCATTTCCCGCCATGTCGCGATCCATTCCGGAGGATAGATATCCTCCGGAATGTCGGTTGTCTTCCAAGTCTGGTGGATGAGACGCGGGATGCCGGGCTTCATTCCCCGCACCCCGAGATTCCGGATCGGCACGCCGTGGTAGGGCGTCACCTCCTCCGGAAGCAACTCGTCCTCAGTATCCAGCGGCCAGGTTCCCGCGTCGAACGTCGCGACCTCGAAACCCAGCGCCTCCAGATCGCGCCGCAACTCCTCCTCCGACCACATCTGCTGGTGCCGGTTCAGAGGATTCGCGCGCAAGCGATCCGCCGGTGGAAAGAGCGTGCTCCGCATCGCGCGGAACCCTAGTTCGCCCCGGTGGTATTGCCCCAGCACCGCTCTCGCATCCGTCTGAATGACCGTCAGGATGCCGCCCACCCGCAGCTTCCGCCGCAGGGCAAGCAGGAACTCGACATACTGTTCGGACGGGACATGCTCCAGAGTATGCGACAGCCGAAACTCCTCCACCGTCCCGTCGAGCGGCACGTAGCGGTCCACGAGCAGGATGTCGCAGCGGATGTCCGGTCCGCCGCCCAGGTTGACCGTAGTGTAAGGCCCGCCCGAACCGGTGCCGCCGAGATCGAATTTCATGGAATGGTTTTCGATAGATTCATCGGAGCTTCCCTTTCCGGCATCTTACGAAAATGTTTTCGGTGAATCAGGCTATTTACCGTTGGGCCCCTTGATGAGCATGGGGAACGAAATGGGTGAACGCATCCTCACGATTGGGGGATTTCGAGTCAAGGGGAATCAGAGGTTCGCAATCCCAATCCTGGAATCACTAATGATGGATCGCGTAATCCCCACGTGATCATAAAGGGCGAACGCCTTGAGTCCTTCGCGTGCCCGGCTCACGCGCTCCCCTGACCCCGCAGCCTCACTTTTGCAACTATTTCGTCCTGACCACTTTGGTGCCCCCTGACCACTTTGGTGCCCCCTTTGGCCCGCCAAGGGGCGTGGACGGCTCTTCCGGCGAAGCCCGTCGCAACCTTTAAGGCCCTTTTCGAAACCATCGCCTAACACCAGTGCAGAAGAATCGAATTCTTGATTTACTTCGGTCGTGCGCCCCACTGTTCGACTGGAAGTCCCGGAAGAACTGGTGTGATTAAGGCCTACTTAAAATTTGATTGGCAGGTTTCGCTTGCGGAAGCGATATCGTTTTTGATCTTCGCGCACTATTTTCATGGATTCCTTCCACCACTGCTTCCCCCCGTCCGGTGAAGTGGGGTCGGAAACGGAGCCAGTCGCGAAGCGTTCTTGTTGAAACTGCCGGAGGCGGGTGATTTCGAGGATAGGGAGGGGTTCCTGAAAAGGCGAAGCCTTTTTAGGCTCCCCCTGGCCGCCTTCCCCCGAGGGGAAAATTTTTCTTGTTTAGTTAGGATCCTGCCTTCGTCCGGCCCTCCGTAGGGCCGGTAAAGGTTCCACGGAACCTCGTAGCCCTGCGACTGGCGCTTGCGGAGATGGTTGTAGAAGTCCATCCAGTTCCCGATTTGCCGGGTGACCTCCCCCACCGTTTCGTAGCTTCAGAGCCGCAACCGCTCGTACTTCAGGCTCCGCCAGAGCCCCTCGATGAACACGTTGTCCATCCAGCGCCCCTTGCCGTCCATGCTCACGCTGACTCCGCTGGCATCCACGGCCCCGATCCTGTCCTTGCCGCTGAATTGACTTCCCTGGTCGGCGCCGACCGAAGGGAGACAGCCAGCCGAAGGCTGCCCGCAGGGCGGAGCGCGGCGACGGCAATTCATGATGCCGAGGGAGCGACCGGCCACTCTCAACGCCTCCCGGTACGCCTCGACGCAGAAGCCCGCGTCCATCGTCGTCGAGACCCGCCACGACAAGACAGCCCTGGTGTGCCAATCCATGATCGCCATCAGCCGGCGGCACCGTTACCGGCCGATCCGGATACCGATGCCGCGGAGTTCGATGACGATCTTGCGCGCTCCGTGGAACGGAGCCCCAGTTTAGATCCGGTCGATCTCCCTTACAATGGCTTCATCGCCCCCGACCCGCTTCAGTTGGCGGGGCGTGAGCCGGTTGCGGTTCACTGCGAGAAGCTCGCACTGCTGGCGCACGGACAGTCGGGAATGTTCCTTCCCGATCATGGCTTTTCGGTTGGATCGATCCCAGCTGCCCGCACTTTCTTACCAGAGAGTCCGTCTCGACGACTAGTTGGCCGATCTTGCGTTCGAGCCGGGTTTCCTTCCTCTCCTGGGTTTGCAACTGCCTGGAGCGTTCCCCCTTGCTTTGGAACACCTCGCCCAGACGGTCCTCAAGCGGCTTCTTCCACTCGCTGATCTGCGCGGGGGCAATCTCGTTCTCGCGGGCGATCGCCGCCACGGTCTTCTCGCCCCCTGAGGGCTTGCTAGGCTACCCGAGCCTTGAACTCGGCCGCCCGATGTCTTCTTTTTCCTTTCATGTTCGGTAGTGCGGATGGCATCACCGGCAGCCTCAATCCTTCATCTCGTCCCTGGCTCCGTTTACCGGGGCCACTTAACCAGCCGTTCGGGTCCGCGCCGCCGCCGGAGGGACTGGCTCTCCCGGAAAGCGGAAGCGAAACTTCCGTACTCCGAAAGTGGGGCGAGCGCCTAACGCTCCGGCAGCTGCGCGGTGATCGCCTCGACGACGGCCTTGGCCAGTTGGCGCGAGCCCTGTTGGGTGTAGTGGACGTCGGCCTTGTTCTGGATTTTGGCGAGTTTCGGCAGCGCGAAGGCGTAGAGGTCGTCGGTGGGAATGCCGGCTTCCTGCATGACGCGAGCAGCGGCTTCGTTGTATTTCACCTCGTCGCCGGGGACACGCCCCTTGGCCCCTGCCGGCACCGGAGTCGTTGCGCACCAGACGAGCTTGGCTCCGGTTTTCTTCAGGCGCTCGACAAGTGTTTTCAGGTTCGCCTCGTACTCCGCAATCGGCACCTGCTGGAGGCTGCCTTCGGCCCCCACGTCGGCGAGGACCTCACCTTTCGACCCGACGTATTTCAGATCGTGCAGACCCCAGTTGAAATGGATGACATCCCATTTCCCGTCGCCCAGCCAAGCGTCGAGGTTCTTGAGTCCGTTCGTCGTCGGCCCGCAGTTCGTCTGCGGCCGGTGGACGTTCGCCTTGCCCGCGAGTAGCTCGCGCACGGCCAGCGTGTAACCGATGGAAATGGAATCGCCGATGAGGAGGACGCGGGGGAGCTTCGGATCGTCCTCGATCCGTGCCATCGGATCTCCGGCGGGCTTCTTCTTCGGAGCCGCAGCGGCCTTCTGCTTCGGGGCCGCCTTCCGAGGCGTCGCATTGAGCGGCAACACGTTCGCGCGCTTGGCGTAGGCCTGCCATTTTGCGGCCAGATCCTTCGTGATCGCAGGCTTCTTCTTCGCGAGATCATGGAGTTCCGCGCGATCCCTGCCGATATCGTAGAGTTCCCACGGCCCGTTCGCTCCCTTCGCCACGAGCTTCATGTCGCCGACCCGCACCGCGCGGTTCCCTTCGTGCTCCCAATACAAGGCCTCGCGCTCGATGGCTTTTCCCTCGAAGGCAGGCTTCAAACTGCGGCCTTCCATGGGTTTGATCGTCTTCCCGGCGAATTCGGAGGGATACGTCGCTCCGCTCACCTCCACGCAGGTCGCCATAATATCGATGAGATGGCCGGACTGTTTTTCGAGTTCGCCCTTCCGTGCCACCCCGGCGGGCCAGTGGACGACAAGCGGCGTCGCGATGCCGCCTTCGTGCACCCAGTGCTTGTATTCGCGGTGAGGAGTATTCGAGACATTCGCCCAGCCCTGCCCGTACGCGATGTAGGTGCCGTCCTGGCCGGGCACGCCGCCGGGCCCCTGGATGGTGGGATAGCCGTCGCGAGTCTGCTTCGGGATCATGTCGCGCTGCAGTTCGTCCGCCGCCATCGGGGGAAAGACCGGCTTGTCGGGACGGATCGTGTGCGCCCCCGAACTCTGCCGCCCCAAACCCTCCGCGCAGCCACCGTTGTCCTGCAGGAAGAAAACGAGGGTGTTCTCGAACTGCCCCTGGCGCTTGAGTTCGTCCATGATGCGGCCGATGCCCTGATCCATGCTGTCGACCATCGCGGCGTAAACTTCCATGCAGCGCGCCTCCCAGGCCTTGTCCTTCACCGTGGCCCAGTCCTCCGCCTGCGGCGAAAGCGCGGCGTCGGGCGCGATGACGCCGAGTTCCTTCATCCGCGCGAAGCGCCGCTCGCGGATCGCCGTGTAACCGCCGTCGTATTTCCCCTTGTACTTCGCGATGTCCTTCTCCAACGCGTGCATCGGCCAATGCGCGGCCGTGTAAGCGACGTAGAGGAAAAACGGCTTCTTCGCGTCGCCCTTGGCATTGTCGGCGATGAACCGCACCGCGTGGTCGCTGATCGCGTCGGTGTAGTAATACTGTTCCGGCTTGTATTCGGGGTCGGCGTAAGGCGAGATCATCGTGTTGTCGCGGGTGAGAGAGTTCGGATCAAAGAAACTCCCGGCTCCGTGGATGGTGCCGTAGAAGCGGTCGAAGCCGCGCTGCAGCGGCCAGTTGTCCTTCGGGCCATCGGGGGCGGTCGCCTTCGTGATATGCCACTTGCCTGCCATGAAGGTCGCATAGCCCGAACCCCGGAGAACCTCGGCAATGGTCAGGCACTCGCGGTTGATTTCGCCGCGATAGCCGTCATAGCCGCGGTCGTCCATCATATGTCCGACCCCGGCCTGGTGCGGATACAAGCCACTCAGCAGGCTCGCGCGGGTGGGGCAGCAGCGGGCGGTGTTGTAGAACTGGGTGAACCGCAGCCCGTCCCCCGCCAGGGCGTCGAGGTTCGGCGTCTCGATCTCGCTCCCGTAACACCCGAGATCGGAATAGCCCATGTCATCGCCCATGATGAGGAGGATGTTCGGACGCTCCGCCGCACCAGCGAGGCCGGCAATGGAGAAGAAGGAGACAAGTGCCGCCCATCGCAGCGACCCGAAAAACGAAGGGATTTCAATCATGGGCACATTATGGGAGATTTGACCCAAAGGGACAATCTCGAAAACGCGGCGGCAGGATGCCGCCGCCACGCTCCCCTTAACTTTTAACCAACAACCCTTAACCAATCACCACCTTCATCCTCATCATGCTCGTCGGCCAGCTCTCGCCGGGGCCGGACTTTCTGCTCGTGGTCAAGAACTCGCTGAACCACGGGCGGCGCGGCGGGCTCTTCACCGTGGCCGGGATCAGCACCGGCATCGTCGTCCATGCCACCGCCGCCGCGACCGGCCTCGCGGTGCTTCTTTCGGTGTCGCCGCGGCTCTACCGGGCCCTACTCGTCGCCGGAGCCGTCTATCTCGGTTGGCTGGGTCTCAAACTCCTTTTCTCCCTCCGGGTGAAGCCCGCGACCGCCACCCGCGAGCCGGACGCGCGCCCGGCCCTGACCGACGCCGCAGCCTTCCGCGAGGGTCTCCTCACGAATCTCCTCAACCCGAAGGTCGTCGTCTTTTTCTCCAGCATCCTCGCGCAATTCCTCCGTCCCGATTCCCCCGTCATCGACCGCATCCTCTACCCCACCATCATCATCGTCGAAGGGGCGCTTGTCTGGTGCCTTCTGGCACTCCTTCTTCAGAAGCCCGTCGTGCGCAGACAATTCCGACGTTGGGAGCGCCCGCTCAATCTCCTCTTCGGAGCCCTTCTCCTAGGGCTTGCCGCCTGGACGCTACTCCAGAATCTGGCCGCCCCCTGATCCTAAACGTAGGCGCTTCCCGTCATCGCCCCGCGCGCCGACCCAGAATCCGCGCGTGGATGCCCTTCGCGGATCGCCACTTCTCGCGTTTGACCGCCTTCGGCTTCGTCTCGAGGGGCTCCGAAGCGACAGGCACGACCCCCATGAAAGAATTGATCACCTCTTCGCTCCGGAACGGGGAATCCGGCGATTCGTGGCGACGGATCCAACACAAGGGCGTCTTCCCAAACACCCGGCTGGCCGGAGACTCGAAAAAGCCGAGCGCACGGTCGCGGAACTCCATGCCCTTCTCATCAAGCGCCTCGCCATCGACCTTCCTGAGAGCCAGACAGAGCGCCTTGTCCGCCGAAACCATCAGTCGGAGGGTTCGCATGTGGTTGTAAAGGATATCGTGCCGGCGGAACAGGTCGTCCATGGCATCGACGGGAGGCCCGCCGGCATTGCCGCTCCCCCCATAATTCCCGTGGAATGCCCGCTCCCGTGTGTAGGGAATCGCCTTCAATACCACCCGGTAGACGCGGGAAGTAAGATTGTCATACAGCTTCGGGTACGCTGCGGATTCAGTGGAATCCCCGGGTCGTTCGCCCCCTTCTTCCCCGAAGGCTACCCCCGGGAGGCTACCCAAGAGGAGTGCGAGCACGAAGGATGCCATTCTGGGCCGAGAGGACGGTGCCGTCTTCTTCGCCTCAAACGCTCCTGAGAAACGGAGGGAGCCGGTCGTTTTCATGGGATTCTGAATCTGCGGTGTGCCTGAATGAATAGAGGGACATCTTATACATCCGGATTCGCTTGGGAAAGTTATGAACGCCCGCTTTCGCATTCAAGGAAAGATTCCGGAACCATAGGAACCCCGTGTTCCAAGACAGCCCGGTTCGCGCCGGTTCATCGTCAGTGCGAGCACTCGCCGGACCCAGTTCCATCGATAACCTCAACGATCTCAGCATCGTGGATGCGGGACGGAACGGGCCCGAGACCGGAGGGGAAACATAGAGACCCCAGATCGCGGCCCTCGCATATCTGCGCACGGGATCCTGCCCTCCGGGATTCATCCGCGCGACACCAAGTGCCACCGCACCGCCGTGGTCGCCCCGCTCTTCCATCATGCGCCCGATCCCGGCCTGGTGCGGCGGAAGCCCGCGCAGGAGGCAGGCGCGGGTGGGCTTCGGCGGCCTCGCGGACCAGGGAACAAATGCCGACCAGAGGTCACTTTCACGGCGTGAGATGCCTTCCCTGAAGCAGGAAAGCGGCCCGCAACGCAGGCGTGGCAAAGAAACGCCCAACATTGCGCAACTCTTGCGCGGCGCGGATTTCCCTCGGGGATCTAGGTCCCTTATGACACTTCAAGTTCCAATCCGATTCTGTGTGGAATTGCTTTTGCTTTTACTCTTCGCATTCCCTGCGCGAGCCGCCGACTGGCTTATCGAAAACGCCTCCAAACAGAAGTGGTTCGAGGCAATGCAGCCGGACCACCTCGAAGTGAATGTCCTGAACCGTCCGTGCGCTGCCTTTGGCGGCGACCAACTCTACTATTCCGAGCGCGACACCTCCGGGATCTGGCAGGTGCAGACCGTGGACCCGTCGCGCGGCGTTGGGGGCGACGCATCCCTCGAACTTCTCAACGGGCGCTACCCGCGGATCGCCTACTCCGACCGCAGTCGCGCTTCGCTGAAGTATGCCTCGTGGGAGCAGGACATCGAGGGCGTCTGGCGGTGGCACATCGAAATGGTCGACTACTCCACCCCGTCTGGCAGTCAGAGCAGTCTCGCGCTCGGCGGCGATGGCATGCCGCACATCGCGTATCGGAAGAACAACGGCCTCACCTACACCCACCGGACCGCGACGGGCTGGACGACGCCGGTAGCCGTCGATCCGCCCGGTACCCTCAGCGATCACTACAGCCTGGTCGTCGATCCGTCGGACCACCCGCACATCCTCTCGTCGATCGCACCCGGGACGCTGCGCTACAGTTACCACGATGGTGCCGCCTGGCACCATGCCGCCCTTTCGGATCGCTTCGAGGGCACGACCGCCCCCGATCTGCGGATCACCACCAACTTCCTCCACGCGGCCTTCTTCGAAGCGTCGGTCCCGTTCAGCCCGGCCCGTATTCGCTACGTTGCCTTCGCTGTCGGCACCCCGTCCGTCCTCCTTGTGGACGAGACCGTTTACTCCGTCGCGAGTCCTGCCAATGCCTCGCTCAGTCTCGCCGCCCCGCCCGCGGACCAGCCGCTGGTCGCTTACACGCTTGACGGCGACACGCAGGTTCATTTCGCCAGGCGCGCCGGCACCCATAGCTGGAACCCCTACACCCTGCTCAACGGCGGTCTCGGCCCCGCCTCGAAGATCTCGGTCGCGCTCAACAGCCTTGGTCGCATCTTCATCCACTATCTCGCCGACTCGGCGGGCCCGGAGGTCGTCGCCCGGGACGCGACGAACCCGAACGCCTGGAGCGCGCCGAACCCCTACCTTGCGGGCGGCGATGCCAGCGAATTCATGGACCTGGCGGTGCTCGGCGATGGCACGCCCATGGTCGCCTACCGCGACAGCGCCCGGCGCAAAATGATCGCCCTCCAGCGGGATCCCCAATCGGGTTGGATGCCCTTCGCGAGCGACAGCGCCAACGACCCCGGCGGGTGGGTCTCGATCACCCCCGCGCGCGAACACCCGCGCGAATTGCACCTCGCGTATTACGTCGCCGACAGTGCCGACTTGCGCTACCAGCGCTCCCGCGACGGCGTGCCGGTATCCGGTCCCTCGCTTCCGGATTCCGTGGGCGAGGTTGGTAGCCACGCCTCGCTCGCCGTTCACCCGCTCTCCGGCGATCCGGCCATCGCCTACTATGACGCCACGAACAGACATCTCAAATACGCCAGTCTCGCCGGCGTTCCGGGTGGCGTGCGGTTCTGGGCCACACAGACCATTGACACCGCGGACATGACCGGCGAGTACGCCGCGCTCGCGTTCGATTCCGTCGGGCACCCCTTTGTCGGCTATCGCCGCGCCTCCAGCGGAGACGTGCGGGTCGTAAGCAACCTTGGCAGCGGTTGGGGCGCTCCCGAGATCGTTTTGACGAACCTCACTCCCGAGCACATCGCGATCACCTTCGACCCTGCCGACCATCCCCACCTGAGCTTCATCGATACCGCCGGCGATGGTACGCTCTGGTATGCGTGGAGAGGTCCTTCGGGATGGAACTGGCAAGCCGTCGACATCGGCCCCAACGCGACCCCCGACG